>NZ_CBFHAZ010000022.1:0-69996 GCF_965653655.1 Pseudomonas onubensis
CGCGAAGGCGGAGTGTCAGTCAGAGCAATACTGACTGAGACACCGCCTTCGCGAGCAAGCCCGCTCCCACATTTGGTTAGCGTTCCTTCTGTTACTTCACAGTCTTGGGCGCCTTGCCTTCCTTCATCTGCTGCAGCAGCGGTGCGCACTGGTTGGGTTCATCACCGCTTGGTGCGACCAACGCCAGCAACCCGGCAGCCGGGCCGGCGATCACACCGAGCGCGACCATCCCGGCACCACGCAACATCAGCGGCACCGCTTTCACACCGGCATTCGGCTTGATAAAAGGACCGTTGACGTACAGCGGCGAGCGCAGGGAAAAGAGGCGGAAGCCTTTTGATTCGGGCGTGATGGTGAGATCCAGTTGCTCGGTCGCCATGTTCGCCGTGCCATCGATATAAATGATCGCGTTCTCGGTATCGAACACAAACAACCGCGTCGTCGCCAGACCGGTCTTGATGCCAAAGTCCGCTGCCGCACAGTTGATCTTCACTTCCTTGTCGCCAAACAAGCGGCCGACCACGTAGTTGCCCACGTTGAGTCCGGCAATTTCCATCAGGCCGCGGCTGATGGCGCCGTCATTGATCAGCATTTTCAGGTCACCGTTGGAGGTGCCCAACAAGGCTGCCACGGAGTTGCCGCGCCCGGAAATATCGGCATCGCCGTTGAGCTCACCAAAGCTGGTCTTCATCGGCTCGAATGTCGGGAACAACTGCTTGAGCTTGAAGTTGCGCGCCGTCAGCCTGGCACGGCCCTCCATCGGCGTGGTTTGCCCGTTCAGGCGAATCTGCGCATCCAGCTTGCCACCGGCCACGCCAAAGCGCAGGGGCTCCAGGCTGAGTTGGCCATCGTTGAGGACCAAGTGGGTGTAGAGGTCGGTGAACGGCAGGTCGGCGCTGTGCACGATGCGTTTGCCGGTGAATTCCACATCGGCGTCCATGTCACGCCAGCGTTCGGTACGGAACTCTTCCACCGGCAGCACTTTGGTCGCCGGCTGCTTGCTTTCACCACCACGGGCCTTTTGCTTGGCGTTGGAGTCGGCACCAATCAACGGCGCAAGGTCGGTCATCAGCAGTTGGTTGGATACCAACGTACCGCTGAGCCTGGGCCGTGGCTGGCTGGCGACGTAGCTGAGGTTGCCGTGGATGTCGCTGTCGCCGATCTTGCCGTTGAAGTTTTCATAGGTGAATGACGCGCCGCTGGCCGCATGCAGCTTGGCGATCAGGTGGCCGTCGGTGGAATAGGCCGGGGAATCGGGCAGCGTCACGCCGGTCAGCGGGTAAAGGTTGCCCAGGCTGCTACCCGAGAGTTTCAGCCGCAGGTCCAGGGCGCCAAGGTTCAGCGGGTCGGTCAGGGTGCCGGCCAAGGCGATGCTGGTGTCGGCGATCTTCACCTGAGCTTGCAGCGGGAACGGCTTGGCCGCGTCCTGCAAGGCCAGCAGCCCGCCGATCTTGCCGGTACCGTCGAGTTTCTGGCCGTGATACTGGCCTTTGACCTTAAGACCGAATGCGTAATCCTGCGGCGCCGAGCCTTTTTCCAGGGCTTTTTTGGCATTCGCGTCGCCCACGATTTCACCGAACGGAATCGGCTTGCCGAGCAGGTCGATAATCACATCCAGCTGGGTCTTGAGGGTTTGGTCATCGAGGGTGACATGGCCCTTGTCGAAGCCGATGGAGCCGATGTCCACCACCCAGCTGGAGGGCTCGGCGTTGGGGTCTTTGGGGTCGAACTTGAAGGTCCAGTTGGCGCGACCGTCAGCCAGGCGCTGCAAGTCGGCGCTTGGTTCGGTGAGGTCGATACGCGGGATCACCACGCGCTGGGCCAACAGCGCCAGAGGCGAGATGCGCAGCTCCACGCGTTTTAACGTGACCATCTGCGGTTTTTTTGACCAGTCCGGGTTGCCCAGGCTCAGGTCTTCGGCAATCACGTGCGGCCACGGCACCCAGGCACGCCAACCGCCTTCGTCGGGCTCGCGCGCCCACACCACGGCGAGGTTGCCATTAATGGCAAACGGGCGATGCAATTCTTCGGAGACCTTGGCATTGAGCGGCGGCTTGATGCGGTTCCAATCAAAAAACACCAGCACCAAGACAAGGATGGCGATTAACACAGCGAAGCTGGCGCAGCTCCAAACCACGATTTTACGAGTGCGCGTCATTGCACAGGACTCCTCAACACAGATAGCAAAACTACAGCTCATAAGGCTACGACTGGCAAACCGCCTGGGGGTTTAACCCGATCAGCGATTTAGTCGCAAAAAGCCACATTCCTGATCGATCAGACAGTTTTCATCATCGACGGCGCACCATTGTTACCCACATTCGTGTCGAAAATACCCACCACGGTGCAAAAGCGCGGGCTTGAGAGGCGCGTTCTAGAGCCTCTGCGGGGAACAATCAATTCTGTTGATTATTACCATTGTATTTATGAACTTTTATATCGACTTCTCGAGAGTAACATTAGCCCTGTACCCACTTTATCGCCCTCCCAAGGAGCAACCCATCATGAAACGCCAAATACTCGCTACTGTTCTGCTGTCGGTCCTGGCTTCCAGCGCATTTGCCCTGCCAGCCGCTGAACAAGCTACCCCACAGAACAAAGCTCAAGCCGTTCAGTCGAGCCAGACTCTGGCCCGCAGCGGTTCGCAAGAAGACGAAAACCGCGACTACGCCAAAGGCGCTGTAGCTGAAAACGGTCGTAACCGCCTGGAAGAGAAAGGCCTGGTAGAAGGCGGCGCTGAACAAGCCAACAAACGCGCTTACACCGAAGGCGTTGCTGAAGGTGGCCGTGATCGCCTGGAACAGAAAGGCCTGGTAGAAGGCGGTGCTGAACAAGCCAGCAAACGCGCTTACACCGAAGGTGTTGCTGAAGGCGGTGCTGACCGTCTGCAAGAACTGCATCAAGCACAGAGCTAACCCCGTGGTGGCCGAGAAAAAAGCCCGATCTGAAGATCGGGCTTTTGCTTTTATCTGAACCGCATCACACCCCGACACCCCGCCAAGTTCGACGTAACTGAAGCTGTTTTGCTAGAGTGCGTCGCTGTACTTGCCGACAAAGCCCGCCCGCCGATGCTGCCCCGCGCCGAACAAAAGCAACAGACCCGCCTCGCCTTGATGGACGCAGCCCGCCATCTGATGGAGTGTGGCCGTGGGTTTGGCAGCCTGAGCCTGCGCGAAGTGGCCAAGACCGCCGGGATCGTGCCCACCGGGTTCTATCGTCATTTTGAGGATATGGACCAGCTAGGGCTCGTCCTGGTCAGTGAAGTCGGCCAGACCTTCCGCGCCACCATTCGCCTGGTCCGTCACAACGAGTTCGTGATGGGCGGCATCATTGATGCCTCCGTGCGGATCTTTCTGGACGTGGTTTCCGCCAACCGTTCGCAATTCCTGTTCCTGGCCCGCGAACAATACGGTGGTTGCTTGGCTGTGCGCCAAGCCATAGGCGCGCTGCGTGAAGACATCACCAGTGACTTGGCTGCCGACCTCACGTTGATGCCCAAGCTCCAGCACCTGGATGCCGACGGCTTACATGTGATGGCCGACCTGATCGTCAAGAGCGTATTCGCCACCCTGCCCGACATTATCGACCCACCGGCCCATGCCCTGCCTCCCCACCTTACGCCCCAGGCGAAAATCACCCAGCAACTGCGCTTTATCTTTATCGGCCTCAAGCATTGGCAAGGGCTGGGCAGTACCGAATAAGCCCACTCAACCCGCCGTGTGGAAACGCTTGGCGGTGGTGTAGTGCTTTTTCCAGTAGCTGTTGCTCAATGAATCGATACGCACGCGTTTGCCGGTGCTGGGCGAGTGGATGAATTTGCCTTTGCCGATGTACAGGCCCACATGGCTGACCTGGCCGCGCCCATTGCCTTTGAAAAATACCGCGTCGCCGGGCTTGAGCGCCTCGCGCTTTACCGTCGCGGCGCTTGATCGATGCATTTCTGTGGTGGTGCGCGGCAGGCGGATATTGGCTTCGGTCTTGAACAGGTAGACCAGGAAGCTGCTGCAATCAAACCCTTGGTCAACCTTGGTACCGCCGCTTTTATAGGGCGTGCCGAGCAACTCATGGGCACGATCGATCACGTTGTCGATGCTGGCGGAGGGCTCAAAGGCCACAGGTGCTTTTAAATTGGCCGAGGCCGGTATGACGGCGCAGGACAAGCTGACAATAAGTGAAACCAAAAATACTCTGAACATGATCGGCGTCGCAGTGGATTAAACACGGCGCACATCGTAATGAAACAGCACGTAACTTTTTGAACGCCAAATCCTTCAATCGCGTAGGACAATTCCGAGAAAAATCCAGTGCGAAACAGATGAAGGAAATTTCATCCTCCACGCAACGGCTCTCAACGCAAAACGCCCCTATCCAGTGCTATAAATCCCATAACGCACCAAATTGAAGCGCAGCAGGAAATGACTGACGCCCTATTCGGTGGCATGTCCGTGCTTGCCTACAGGGATTTCCCGTCCATACACACGGTTGGCAAGCCCCTTGCTCTAGCTCATTTATCGCTCATAGCTGGAAGCCTCCTGATGCTGGTGATCCACCGCCGAATCGCCCCCCAAGCCCTCTGGGCCGCTGAACTGCTGCTGAACTTCGAAGCCCGCAGCAAAAGCCGCCTGCGCTGTTTCAGTGCTGACGGCGAAGACGTCGGCCTGTTTCTGGAGCGTGGCCAGCCGCCGCTGCACGATGGCGAATGCCTGCAAGCGGAAGACGGGCGCGTAGTACGCGTGGTTGCCCGCCCAGAACAGCTGCTGCACGTGACCTGCAGCAATGCTTTTGAACTGACCCGCGCGGCCTATCACCTCGGCAACCGGCATGTGGCCCTGCAAGTCGGCGACGGTTGGCTGCGCCTGCTCGACGACTACGTACTCAAGGCCATGCTCGAACAGCTCGGAGCCACCACGCAAACCATCGAGGCTCCGTTCCAGCCGGAACACGGCGCCTATGGCGGCGGCCATCATCATTCGCGTCATGGCGATGAAGACTTCAATTACCCACCCAAGCTGCACCAGTTCGGCGTGCGTCTATGAACCCAGCCTGGGCGCTGTTGCGTCTGGCCAGTCCGCAATTGCCGATTGGTGGCTACAGCTATTCCCAAGGCCTGGAGATGGCCGTGGATAACGGCCGGGTTAATGATGCAGCCAGTGCCCGACGCTGGATCAGCGACCAGTTGCTGCTCAACCTCGCCCGTTTTGAAGCGCCGCTGCTGCTCGCCCATTGCCGCGCCACCGCCGAGCAGGATTGGCCACGCTTGGCGCAGCTGTGCGAAGAGCACCGCGCCAGCCGTGAGACGCGCGAGCTGTATCAGGAAAGTCGTCAGATGGGCTACTCCCTGCAACAGCTGCTCAACGGCTTGCCGGAGCTGGACGACGCCGCACGCAACTTTCTGGCCCAGCGTGATGAACCGCACCTGGCTCTGGGCTGGGCCTTGGCCGCCCGCGCCTGGCACATCAGCCCAAATGACGCCCTCGCCGCGTGGCTGTGGAGCTGGCTGGAAAACCAATTGGCGGTGCTGATGAAAACCCTGCCGCTGGGCCAGCAAGCCGCCCAACGCCTGACCAGCGAATTGCTGCCCCTGTTGCAACAAGCCCAGCAGGACGCGGCACGCATCGACCCTCACCATTTCGGCAGCGCCGCGTTCGGCCTGTCCCTGGCGTGTATGGCCCATGAGCGCCAATACAGCCGCCTGTTCCGTTCCTAGGAGAACCTACATGAACACACAACCTTTGCGTGTCGGCATCGGCGGCCCAGTGGGCTCCGGCAAGACCGCCCTGACCCTGGCGCTGTGCCTGGCGCTGCGCGACCGCTACAACCTGGCGGTGGTCACCAACGATATCTACACCCGCGAAGACGCGGATTTTCTGGTGCGCAACCAGGCGCTGGCGCCCGAGCGCATCATCGGCGTAGAAACCGGCGGCTGCCCGCACACGGCGATTCGTGAAGATGCCTCGATCAACCTCGAAGCCGTGGACCAACTCAACCGCCGCTTCCCCGGCCTGGACCTGATCCTGGTGGAGTCCGGCGGCGACAACTTGTCTGCCACGTTCAGCCCGGAACTGTCAGACCTGACCATCTACGTGATCGATGTGTCTGCCGGTGACAAGCTGCCACGCAAGGGTGGGCCCGGTATTTGCAAATCCGACTTGCTGGTGATCAACAAAATCGACCTGGCGCCCCTGGTCGGCGCCTCGCTGGACCTGATGAACAGCGACACCACCCGCATGCGCAACGGCAAGCCCTTTGTGTTCAGCAACCAGAAAACCGGCGTCGGCCTGGATGAAATCGTCGCCTTTATCGAACGTCAGGGTTTGCTGACTGCAGCCTGATCACCCCCCAAAAGGAGCCTGTATGGGTCTCAACAAACTTCTCGCAACCGCCGCCCTGCTGCTGGCACCGGCACTCGCCTTCGCTCACCCCGGGCATGGCGATAATGGGCTGGTAGCCGGTATCAGCCACCCGTTGGGCGGTATTGATCATTTATTGGCCATGGTCGCGGTCGGGCTGTGGGCCGCGCAGCAACAAGGCAAGGCGCGCTGGGCACTGCCTTGCGCGTTTGTCGGCACCATGCTGATCGGCGGCCTGCTCGGCTTTGAAGGCCTGGAACTGCCGGCGCTGGAAAGCGGGATTGCCGCCTCGGTGCTGGCGCTGGGCTTGGCGGTGGCGCTGGCAGTACGGCCGCCGTTGTTTGTGGCGGTGGCGGCGACGGCGTTGTTTGCGCTGTTCCACGGTGTGGCGCACGGCCTGGAGCTGCCGGACATGTCCAGCCCGTGGGCGTATGCGGCCGGGTTTGTGGGCGCGACGGCGGCTCTGCATGCTGCGGGCTTTGCAGTGGTGCGTTTTCTGCCTGCCGCTGCGGCGCCGCTGGTGCGAGTTGCCGGCGCGGCTTCGGCGGCGACTGGGGTTTGGTTGCTGGCGGGCTGATCGGCGGCGCTGCTGAGGGCACCATCGCAGGCAAGCCAGCTCCCACCTGATCGTTCCCACGCTCTGCGTGGGAATGCAGCCCTGGACGCTGCGCGTCCCAAAGCCTGACGCAGAGCGTCACGAAATGCATTCCCACGCAGAGCGTGGGAACGATCAGCCTGCTACCATGCGCGCCTACACCTCTGCCGTGACGACGCCAGCCGATGCCCATCGCTTCCCAACCTTCCTTGAATGCCGTGCTCACGCACTTCCACACCTTGATCGTGCCGCTGTGGCAAGGCCCGGGCTGGAATGCCGAGCTGGCGTTGCCCTACGAGGCACTGGACGCCAATCACCAGCCATTGCCCCCGCAACGCTACCGCGCCATGGCCTGCGCCCGGCAGTTGTACCTGTTCGCCAGCCTGATCGGCGAGCCGGGTGCAGCGTTTGCCGAAGACCGTGCAGCGGCGCTGTTTCGTTCGCTGCAACGGCACTTCCACGATGCCGAGCATGGCGGCTGGTTCTACAGCATCGACGCCCACGGCAAACCGCTGGACAAGCGCAAAGACCTCTACACCCACGCCTTCATCATCTTCGCCTGCGCCCACTATTGGGCCAAGGTACGCGAGCCGTTGGTGGAGTCGGTACTCGATGCGGCCCTGGCCGTGGTCGCCGAACGTTTTGCCACCGGCGACGGCCTGTACGAAGCCGTATTGGAGCGCAACTGGTCATCGCTCAAGTCCGGCCCGCTGCAAAACCCACTGATGCACCTGGCCGAAGGCTTCCTCGCCACCCTGGCCGTGCGTGAAGACGCGATCACCCAGGATGCGCTGCTGGACCTCGCCACCGCCCTGCAAAAGCGCTTCATTGACCGCCAGCACGGCGTGATGATGGAAAAACCGCTGGGCGCTGTGGATAACTGGTTTGAGCCGGGGCACCAATTCGAATGGTTCTTTTTGCTCGAATCGTCGGACGTGCTGCGCGGCACAGCGTTGCACGCCTCGCTGACGCGGGCATTTGCCTATGCAGAGCTCAAGGGTGTGGATACATCAAGTGGCGCAGTCAGCGGCATGCTCGCGCTGGATGGCAGCGTGCGCGACGGCACTCAAAGGATCTGGGCTCAGGCTGAATACCTGCGAGCGCTGACCTTGCGCCCTGGCAGTGAGGCGCTGCTGCAACGCCAATTGCTGGCGCTGCAACAGCGCTTTTTGCATGAGAACGGCTGGCATGAATGCCTGGATGCCAAGGGTGCGGTGAGCCGGCGGGATATGCCGTCGACTACGCCGTATCACTTGGCCACTTGCTACCAGGGTCTTATCCAGCATCTTGGCTGAGCTTCAGGGCCTCTTCGCGAGCAAGCCCGCTCCCACACGTGACCGCATTCTCATGCTGGAACTCGGTTCAATGTGGGAGCGGGCTTGCTCGCGAATGCCTCACCTCGGTCTAACTGACCTCATGCAATCCACTTGCGATCCCCAGTAAAACTGATCGTCAACCAGCGCGCCGCATCCGGCGTACCCAACCCTGTGGATATCTCTTCGCGCAGCTCATCCAGCGTCGCGACGTTAGCCACCGGGTAGTTGGCCGGCAGCACCACATGAATCTCGATAAACCGCGCCCGCCCGTGCTTTTGCACGTAGGACACGTAGTCATCGAAACCATGCCTGGCCTGGGCCGCGTCCATCACTTCGCGCACTTTGTCATCCAAGTGGTCCGGGGCAATGCCCAGCACCTCACGCAACGCCGGGCGCAGGATCTTGAACGCCGGCGCCAGCATGCTCAGGGCCAGCAGAATCAGGATCAATGGGTCGACATACACCGCCCATTCGCCATAACCCTGGGACTTGAGCAACAGCGCGGCGAGGAAGCTGATCAGCAAGCCCACCGACAGCATTGCGTCCACCAGCCAACTGATGTTGTCGAACTGGATCAGTGAAGATTTCAGCGTGCGATTGCGATAGCGCACGTAGAAGAAGTAGGCGAACTCGACCACGGTAAACACCGCCGCGTAGACGATCACCAGCCCCAATTCGATTTCACGCCCGCCATTGATGATGCCGAACACGCCGTTGAGAAACGCGTAGATCGCGATCAGCAACAGGAAGCTGCCTTCGATCAGCAGCACCATCGGCTCCAGGTGCCAGTAGCCGAACTGAAAACGCTCGTTGCTTTTCTTGGCGATCAGCTTGGCCGTGATCAGCATCAACACCTTGATGGCGGTGGCGATCAGCGAGAAAAAGCCGTCGAACAGAATGGATTGGGCGCCAGATATCACACCCGTGACAATCCCGGCGATCGCGACCGCGAACATCAGAATCGTCGATTGTTTGAGCAGTGCCTGCTCACCTCGGTTACTCACATTTCCTCCCGTCAAAACCTTTAAACCGCACAGTGCGGAGGGGTTTTCAGGGGTGGAGTGTACCTTATGTCCTGTTTTGGCCGATTTGACGCCTTCCGAGACACCGGAAAACCTTGTGGCGAGGGCGCTTGCTCCCGCTGGGCTGCGCAGCAGCCCCAAAATCTTAGGGCCGCTGCGCGCCCCAGCGGGAGCAAGCTCCCTCGCCACAACAACAACAACAACAACAACAACAACAACAACAACAACAACAATCAGCTTCAGCCCTTGGCCCCACGCTCAATCGCAAACCCAGCCCAGGTCTGGCTCACCGGCATCAGCTCCAACCGATTGATGTTCACGTGCGCCGGGGTGTTCATCACCCAGAAGATCGTGTCGGCAATATCCTGCGGCTGGATCGGCTCGGCACCGGCATAGGTCGCGTCATAACGCGCCTGGTCACCGCCAAAGCGCACCAGCGAGAACTCGCTCTCACACAGGCCCGGCTCGATGTTGGTCACACGTACGCCGGTGCCTTGCAGGTCGCAACGCAGGTTCAGTGAGAACTGCTTCACGAACGCCTTGGAGCCGCCATACACGTGGCTGCCCGGGTACGGATAGTTACCGGCGATGGAACCCAGGTTGATGATGCCGGCGCCACGGCCGTGGGCGATCAGGCGCGGCAACAGCAGGTTGGTGGTGGTCAGCAGGCCTTTGATGTTGGTGTCGACCATGGTTTCCCAATCGTCGAGGCTGCACTTGGGCGCAGGGTCGGTGCCCACGGCCAGGCCGGCGTTGTTGATCAGCCCGCGCAGCTTGGCAAACGACGGCGGCAGGTTGGCAATGGCCTCTTCCATACCCTTGCGGTCACGCACGTCCACCACCAGGCCATGCACTTCGGTCTGCTTGGAAAGCTCTTCGACCAAGGCATTCAAACGCTCAGCACGACGGCCAGTAAGCACCAGTTTCCAGCCGGCGTCGGCAAAACGACGGGCGCAAGCTTCGCCGAAACCTGAGGTGGCGCCAGTAATAAACAGCGTGTCGGACATGGTGTTCTCCTTGCGGGCATCGAGAAAAAAACAGCCAGCAGAATGCCCTTACGCCGCGATTGCGGCAACCGCTAAGCGCATAACTTCATGCAGGGCTGGTTGTTTTTTAATCACATCACGCAAAGCCTTATAGAACGTGGCGTGCAGCCATATGCACGCAGGTTATCCACAACTGCGCCCACAGTCTTTGGGGGCAAGTGTAAAAAGCGCCAAGCCGCTCTGGACAAGGCTTGCAGACGGTTTCAGAAAGTTTTTTGCTTGACCTTGGCCAAGGCGTATGTAGCCCAATGGCAAGAGGGAAAATCCTAACGATGGCTCCAGGCCAGTCATTCCGGCCTCTGCGGCAGTCTTTCCAGAGTTTAGTCACAGACTTATCCACAGGCTGAGCCGACACAAATCGGTCATATACCTGTGTCTTTAAACAGGTTGACAAAGCCCTCGGCAGCCGCCGAAAAAACCGCTGATCAATAAACAACCACCACGCTGAAAGCCACGGTTTTAAAGGCGTCCAGCCAGCTACTCCCACGTTACCCACAGCCGGTTCCACAGCGGATGGGGACAAGTCAAAACTGTGACAAAACAGGGATTTGCGGCGGCTATATGTCGCGCTTTGGAGGTGGGCTGGATTTGTTTTCCACAATTTGGCGGGAGCACTGAAAACGCCCCAAAAACACATGTGGATGATCGTGGATGATCGTTCCTACGCTCTGCGTGGGAATGCATCAAAGGACGCTCCGCGTCCCGAAGCGTGACGCGGAGCGTCACAAGAGGCGTTCCCACGCGGAGCGTGGGAACGATCAGGGGCAGGCGTTAATGCCCGCCGAGGTAGGCGTTGCGCACTTCCTCGTTAACCAGCAATTCCTTGCCGGTGCCCGTCAGGCGAATCTCGCCGTTAACCATCACATACGCCCGGTCCGACAGGCGCAGCGCGTGGTTAGCGTTCTGTTCCACCAGGAAGATGGTCATCCCGGTAGCCGCCAGCTCGCGCAGTGTGGCAAAAATCTGCTTCACCACAATGGGCGCCAGGCCCAGGCTTGGTTCGTCCAGCAACAGCAGTTTGGGCCGGCTCATCAGCGCGCGGGCGATGGCGAGCATTTGCTGCTCACCACCGGACATGGTCATTGCGCGCTGGGTGCGCCGCTCCTTGAGCCGTGGGAACAGCTCAAACATGCGCTGCATGTCTTCCTGCGCAAACTTGTCGCCAATCGGAATGGTGCCCATCAGCAGGTTTTCCTCGACGGTCATGTCGGGGAACACCCGCCGCCCTTCCGGCGACTGTGCAATGCCGTTGGAGGCGATGTAGTGGGACGACTTGTGGGTAATGTCGACGCCGTTGTACAGAATTTGCCCGGACTCGGCGCGCGGCTGGCCGAAAATCGACATCAGCAACGTGGATTTACCCGCGCCGTTGGAGCCGATCAGGCTCACGGTTTCGCCTTCGTTGATGTGCAGCGAGACTTTTTTGAGGGCCTGGATCGGCCCGTAAAAGACGTCCAGGTCCTTCATTTCGAGGATAGGCGCACTCATACCAGCTCCTCTTCGTCTGCGCCCAGGTAGGCGGCGATCACTTTCGGGTCGTTGCGGATTGCATCCGGGCCGCCTTCGGCGATCACGTTGCCGTGGTCGAGCACCACAATGTGGTCGGAAATACTCATCACCATGCCCATGTCGTGTTCGATCAGCACCACTGTCAGGTCGTGTTCGTCGCGCAGCAGGCGAATCATCGCGCTGAGGGCTTCGGTTTCCTGCGGGTTGAGGCCTGCAGCCGGTTCGTCCAGGCAGATAATCTGCGGCCGGGTGCACATGGCGCGGGCGATCTCCAGGCGGCGCTGCTGGCCGTAGGAAAGCTCACCGGCCAGGCGGTTGGCGCAGTCGACCAAATCCACCACTTCGAGCCAATAGAAGGCGTGGTCGAGGGCATCGCTTTCGGCCTTGCGGTAGCCCTTGGTATTGAGGATGCCCGCCAGCATGTTGCGGTTGACCCACATGTGCTGGGCCACCAGCAGGTTTTCCAGCACCGACATTTCCTTGAACAGGCGAATGTTCTGGAAGGTCCGCGCCAACCCTGCGCGGTTGACCAGGTGGGTGCCGCCGAACATCTTGTAGTACACGCGGCTGAAGAAGCTTTTTGGCGACACAAAGTCGACGGCCTTGAAGCGTTCGCCGAGCAACTGGATCACGTTGGTCTGCTTGCCACGAATGTTCAGTTCGATCTTGCCGCCGCTGGCTTTGTAGAAGCCAGTGAGGCAGTTGAACACCGTGGTCTTGCCCGCGCCGTTGGGGCCGATCAAGGCGAAGATCGAGTTGCGTTTGACCTTGAGGCTCACATCGCTCAAGGCCTTGATGCCACCGAAGTGCATCATCAGGTGTTCCACAGAGAGGACGACTTCCTTGCTCATGGCGCCACTCCTTTACGTGGTGTCACACCGGTACGGCTGATGCGGATCAAGCCGCGCGGTCGCCAGATCATCATCACCACCATCAACACGCCAAACAGCAGCACGCGGTATTCGGAGAAGCTGCGCAGCAACTCCGGCGCAACCGTCAATACGAACGCCGCAATCACTACGCCGACCGTCGAGCCCATGCCGCCCAGCACCACGATGGCCAGGATCAACGCCGACTCGAAGAAGGTAAACGACGACGGGTTGACGAAGCCCTGGTAGCTGGCAAAGAACACCCCGGCCAGCCCTGCAGTCGAGGCCCCGATAGTGAACGCCGAGAGCTTGACCAGCACATGGTTCAGGCCCATGGAGCGGCAGGCGATTTCATCTTCGCGCAAGGCTTCCCAGGCGCGGCCCACTGGCATGCGGGTCAGGCGGTGCTTGATGTACAGCACGGCCAGCACCACCAGGAACAGCACGATGTAGATGAACATGAACTTGATGTTGGGGTTGTAATCGATGCCGAAGAACTCGTGGAACGGAATCCCGCCATCCTTCGCCTTACGCCCGAATTCCAGGCCGAGGAAGGTCGGCGAAGGCACTGGCATACCGTTGGGGCCGCCGGTGAACGACAGCCAGTTGTTGAGCACCAGGCGGATGATTTCACCAAAGCCCAACGTCACGATGGCCAGGTAGTCACCGTGCATTCGCAGCACCGGGAACCCGAGAATACAGCCCGCCAACGCCGCAGCGATGGCTGCCAGGGGCAACACACTCCAGAAACCCAGGCCGAGGTATTGGTAACCGAGTGCCAGGCCGTAGGCGCCAATAGCGTAGAACGCCACGTAACCCAGGTCGAGCAAGCCGGCCAGGCCCACCACAATGTTCAGGCCAAGGCCGAGCAATACGTAGATCAGCCCGAGGATCACCACGGTCAGCAGGTATTTATTGGCGAAGATCGGAAACACGATGGCGATCACGATCAATGCCGGGATGATCCAGCGCAGCCGCGATTTGTAGTCCGGCGGCAACACGTGCACGCCGGAGCCACTGCTCTCGAAACCCTGCAGAATCTTCACGCCCTTGGGGGTTTGCAGGAACAGGCTCAAGGCAAAGCGCCCGGCCATCACGATGGCGACCAACGTGGCCACACGGGCCGGTTCCAGGTTAAAGCTGTAGCCGTCGAGCACCACGCCGACAATCGGGCCGAATACGATCAACGAAATCAGCCCGGCAAGGACCGTATCGACCACACTTTTCTTGATATCGATAGATTTGGCAGCAGACATGTTTACACCTTAGCCACGAGTGGGCGACCAAGCAGGCCCTGAGGACGGAAGATCAGAATCACCACCAGCAGGGAGAAGCTGAACACGTCTTTGTAGTCAGAGTTGATCAACCCCGAGAACAGCGACTCGGAGATACCCAGGATGATCCCGCCCAACATCGCCCCAGGCAGGGAGCCGATGCCGCCGAGTACCGCTGCGGTAAATGCCTTGATGCCGATGATGAAGCCGGCATAGAAGTCGAAGGTGCCGTAATTGAGGGTGATCAGCACGCCTGCCAGGGCGGCCATGGCGGCACCAATGACAAACACGTAGGAGATCACCCGATCGGTGTTGATGCCCAGGATCGAAGCCATCTTGCGGTCTTGCTGGGTGGCGCGGCACATGCGGCCGAGCTTGGTGTACTTGATGATGTAGGTCAGCAGGCCCATGCCGAGAAACGCGGCCACCAGGATAAACACCTTGGTGTAGGTCAACTGCACAAACCCTGTGCCGATATCGACGCGCCAGGCGCCGGCCAGCAGGGTTGGAATGCCTTGTTGTTTCGCGCCCTGAGCGATCTGCGCATAGTTTTGCAGGATCAGGGAAATACCGATGGCGCTGATCAGCGGTGCCAGTCGGGTGGAGTTGCGCAGCGGTTTATAAGCAACACGCTCGATGACCCAACCATAAACGCCAGTGACGACCACGGTGAAGATCAGGGTGCCGAGAATGAGCAGCGGGAAGGATTCGATGCCGAAGTAAGCCAGCAGTGCCAGACTGATCGCCGCGAGGTAAGCGGAAATCATATAAACCTCGCCGTGGGCGAAGTTGATCATGCCAATGATGCCATAGACCATTGTGTAGCCGATGGCGATCAGGCCATAAACCGACCCGAGGGTCAGGCCGTTGACCAGTTGCTGCAGGAAAATACCATCCATAACGCAATCTCACGCGGTGAGCACCTGCACACGGGTGGGTGTGCGGCGCTTCTGGAGGAAAAGACAGATCTTGATCACGACACAGTCCCCCTGTGGGAGCGGGCTTTTGTGGCGAGGGAGCTTGCTCCCGCTGGGCTGCAAAGCAGCCCCAAACTGGGCGATCGAGATACATCAGGTGTAACTCGGTGAACGGTTTGGGAGTGCTACGCACTCCAACGGGAGCAAGCTCCCTCGCCACAACAAGCCCGCTCCCACAGGGGTTCCGTGGTGCTTGTTCTTACTTCTGCTTTTCCAGCTGGTGGTATTTGCCGTCTTTATCCCACTGGTAAACCACGTAGTCGGAGATTTTCAGGTCGCCCTTGGTATCCCAGGCTTTTTCGCCCATCACTGTTTTCACCGGGTGAGCCTTGAGCCACTTGGCGGCGTCTTCACCTTTGTTGGACTTGGCGCCGTTGAAGCCGGCAGCCAGGGCCTGGATCGAGGCATAGGCGTACAGGGTGTAGCCTTCAGGCTCTACGCCGTCTTTGCGGAATTGCTCCACCACGGTTTTACTTTCCGGCAGCAGACGCGGGTCAGCGCCGAAGGTCATGTAGACGCCATCAACGTACTGGTTGCCACCGGCGGTTTTCGCCAGTTCGTCAGTCACGACACCGTCATCGGACATGAACGCGGCCTTGAGGCCCGCTTCACGAATCTGACGAACCAGTGGACCGGCTTCCGGGTGCAGGCCGCCGAAGTACACGACGTCGGCGCCGGTGGAGCGGATTTTGGTGACCAGGGCGCTGAAGTCTTTCTCGCCACGGGTCAGGCCTTCCTCCAGCACCGGCTTGACGCCGCGCTTGGTCAACTGGGCAGCAGTGGCATCGGCCAGGCCTTTGCCGTAGGTGTCCTTGTCGTTGATGACCGCGACTTTCTTGCCCTTGAGCACGTCGACGATGTAGTCGCCGGCCACGATGCCTTGCTGATCGTCACGCCCGCACATGCGGAACACGGCGCCCAGGCCACGCTCGGTCACCTGTGGGTTGGTGGAACCCGGCGTGATCATGATGATGCCCGCTTCGTCGTACACCTCAGACGCCGGGATGGTGTTGGAGGAGCAGAAGTGCCCGACCACGCCGATCACTTTGTCCTGGTCGGCCAGGCGGTTGGCCACGGCCACGGCTTGCTTGGGCTCACAGGCGTCATCACCGGCAACCAGTTTGATCTGCTCACCGTTGATGCCGCCGGCCTTGTTGATAACATCGGCTGCCGCTTGGGCACCCTTCATGTACTGCTCACCGAAAGCTGCGTTGGCGCCCGTCATCGGGCCCGCCACGCCAATCTTCACATCAGCTTGAACAAACGCAGAAACACCCAACGCCGCTGCAACGGCGAGGGCCAGAAAACCTTTCTTGTAAAACGTCTGGGACATGAGTGGTGCTCCGAGGTTTTTGTTTATTGGCACTACGAATTCGCGTCAAACTTTCACAGGAAAGCCCAGAGCAAGGCGCGTGCCATTACTTTTTTATTCTTCAAAAAGACACGGTGTCATTGTTATTACAGGCGTTTCGGCTCCTTCTGCCAGCACGTGCAACCGTCTAGCATCGAAAGGTGCAACCGATGGATCCAAAAAGTACAACCCTGGCAGGTCGCACCTGCAACCGGATGCCTAAACGACAGTTCCTACAGCTGTAACAATGCGCGTAACGGAACTGCACATTTACAGTGCGTGATTGCTACGACTTGCACCAATACAGATTAGTAGCCTGCTAAGAAAATGCAGGCTTCTGACAGGTATTTCGCTGATCAGACCACGATCCGCAGGCATTGCCCGGCGTGATACAGCGAGAACCCAGCTTCATACAGGCAACTGCGCAGGCCCACTCCGGCCAACGGTTGCATGGGCGCAAAGGGGATCGGCAGTGCCTGAGGATCCTGGTGACACAAATAGTCGGCAAAGGCATTGCCGACCACACTGCCGGTGGTCACGCCGCGCCCGTTATAACCGGTGACGGCGACCAAACCGGGCGCAGGTTCGAACAGGCGCATCAGGTGGTCAGGGGTGAAAGCGATGCAGCCGGTCCAGGTGCATTCCCACTGCACCGATTTGAGGTACGGGAAGTAATGCTGCTGCACCCGATCGGCCCACGCTTTGAGAAACCACGTGGGTTTCTGGTTGCCATTGCCCAGGCTGCCGAGCAATAACCGACCCTCGGCATCACGGCGGATGCTGCTTAACACCTGGCGCGTATCCCATGAGCCCTGTCCGCCGGGGAGGATTTGTTGCGCGGCTTCGTCCGTCAGCGGGGCCGAGGCGACCTGGTAGTAATAACCCGGGAAAAAGTTGCGCCGCAGCTCAGTCCATTCGCCTTCGGTATAGGCATTGGAAGCGATCACCACTTGCGCCGCCTGCACTGAACCCTGGGCGGTCTGCACCGACCAGACTGCGCCTTGGCGCTCAAGTTGCGTGACCGGCGAATGATCGAACAGTTGCCCGCCAAGTCCCACAGCCGCATTCGCCAGGCCAGTGGTGTAGGCCATTGGGTTCAAGGTGCCGGCACGCCGGTCGAGCAAGGCGGCGGCGATCTTTTTGGTGCCGGTGGCTTGCTCGCACGCTTGGCCCGTCAGCAGCTCGACGGGGGCACCGCGGCGCTTCCACTGTTCTTCGCGACTGCGCAAATCCGCCTCGCCACGGGCGTTGTGCGCCATGTGCAAGGTGCCCTCACGGCGCAGTTGGCAATCAATCTTGTATTTGTCGATCAGGCTGAACACCAGCGACGGTGCCGCGCCCAGCATGCGGTTGAGCTGACTGCCCACCGCTTCGCCAAAACCGGCTTCGATCTCGTCCGGCGGGATCCACATACCGGCGTTGACCAGCCCGACGTTACGCCCCGAACCGCCATGGCCGGTGCGATGAGCCTCCAGCACGGCGACGCTTTTGCCTTGTTCCAGCAGGTGAACAGCGGCCGACAGGCCGGTGATGCCGGCGCCGATCACGCACACATCCACCTTGACCTCGCCCACGAGCGCAGCGCGATCAGCCCGGCCTGGGGTGAGTTGTTCCCATAAACATGTTTCGCGTAGTGCCATTGCCAGACTCCGGGATGAGTTCACCACCGCTCGTTCCCACGCTCTGCGTGGGAACGTAGCCCTGGACGCTCCGCGTCCGCTTTTTGTGACGCGGAGCGTCACAGGATGCATTCCCACGCGGGAGCGTGGGAACGATCAGCCGAGTCAGTCGAAGGTAATGCCCTGCGCCAAGGGCAATTCCAGCGAGTAGTTCACGGTATTGGTCTGGCGACGCATGTACCCGCGCCACGCATCCGAACCCGACTCACGGCCGCCGCCGGTCTCTTTCTCGCCGCCAAACGCGCCACCAATCTCTGCGCCGCTCGGGCCGATGTTGACGTTGGCGATGCCGCAGTCACTGCCCACCGCCGACATGAACTGCTCGGCTTCACGCACGTCGGTGGTGAAGATGCACGAGGACAGACCTTGCGGCACGGCGTTGTTCAGGCGCAGGGCTTCGGTGAACTCGGTGTAGCCAACCACATACAGAATCGGCGCGAAGGTTTCGGTGCACACCACGTCGCTTTGCTCGGGCATTTCGACAATGGCCGGCGACACGTAGTAGGCATTCGGGAACTTGTCTTCCAGTTGGCGCTTGCCGCCGAACACCTTGCCGCCTTCGCTCAAGGCTTGCTCCAGGGCGTCCTGCATATTCTCGAAACCGTGCTTGTCGATCAGCGGGCCGATCAGGTTGCCTTCCAGCGGGTGGCCGATGCGCACTTTGGAATACGCGGCTTTGAGGCGGGTAACGATTTCTTCCTTTACCGACTCATGGGCGATTAGACGGCGCAAGGTGGTGCAACGCTGACCGGCAGTGCCGACGGCGCTGAACAGGATGGCGCGCACGGCCATGTCGAGGTCGGCGCTTGGGCCGAGGATCATCGCGTTGTTGCCGCCCAGTTCAAGGATGCTGCGGGCGAAACGTGCGGCGACTTTCGGCGCCACTTCGCGGCCCATACGGGTGCTGCCGGTGGCGCTGATCAGCGCAACGCGCGGGTCATCCACCAACGCCGCACCGGCGTCACGGCCGCCGATGATCACTTGGCTGAGGTATTGGGGGGCGCCGTCGAACTTCTTCAGTACGCGCTCAAACAATGCCTGGCAGGCCAATGCAGTGAGCGGGGTCTTTTCCGACGGTTTCCAGATCACCGCGTTGCCGCACACCAGCGCCAGCGTGGTGTTCCACGCCCACACGGCGACCGGGAAATTGAACGCGCTGATCACACCGACCACGCCCAGCGGGTGCCAGGTTTCACGCATGTGGTGGCCAGGGCGCTCGGAGGCGATGGTCAAGCCGTACAACTGGCGGGACAGGCCCACGGCGAAGTCGCAGATGTCGATCATCTCCTGCACTTCGCCCAAACCTTCCTGGGTAATCTTGCCGGCTTCCCACGACACCAACTCGCCCAGGTCGGCTTTATATTCGCGCAATACATCGCCGAACTGGCGCACCAGCTCACCGCGACGCGGTGCCGGCACCTTGCGCCAGGCCTCGAATGCATGCTCGGCGCGACTGACCTGCTGCTCCACTTCAGCGGCACCTTCCCAGTGCACACTGCCGATACGGCTGCCATCAATCGGCGAATGCACGGGCTGTTTACCCGACTGGTACAGCGCCGGGTTTACCCCGAGACGATCAAGCAATGCGGCAACCATGGGTCACTCCTTCAAACTCAAACAGAAAATTCGCGCCGCCACAGACACGGCGATCCAGACCTTATTTGTAGCTGGCCCAAGACTTGCCAACAAACGACGATTAGGCGAGATATCATTCCGTTTACTCATGCAAAGAATAAAAAGAGGCGTGCCGTGCTCAACAAAAGACATTTGCCCTCGATCACCGCCCTGCAGTGTTTCGAAGCCGCCACCCGTCACCTGAGCTTCACCCGCGCTGCCGAGGAACTGAACCTCACGCAAAGCGCCGTGAGCAAGCAGGTCGCGCAGTTGGAAGAACTGCTGCAACACCTGTTGTTTCGCCGGGTGCGCCGCCGCTTGCAGATGACCCCGGCGGGGGATCTGTACCTGGTGGAAGTGCGCAAAATCCTCACGCAAGTAGAGATGTCCACCCACTACCTACGTTCCTACGGCGGCGAGACTGAAGTGCTGCGCGTGTCCACGCCCTACACGTTCGGCGCGCGCTGGCTGGTGCCGCGCCTCAAGGGCTGGCGTTTGCGTCACCCGCAGATCCACCTGGACCTGTGCAACGAGCAGGAGCCGGACGAGTTGCTGCAAGGCAAGGCCGATATGGCCTTCTACTTCGGCCAGGGTTCACGGCCGGGCACCGAAAGCCTGAAACTGTTCAGCGAAGAGCTGGTGCCGGTGTGCGCGCCGGAGAGCCTGCCCGCGCAGCCATTCACCGACCCCACGCAACTGAGCAACCTGGTGCTGTTGCAGAACGCCTCGCGACCGCAGGGTTGGCATGACTGGTTCGCCAGCCAGGGCTACCAGACCGAGCACAGCTACCACGGGCCACGTTTTGATACCTTTTATATGTGCATTCGGGCGGCGCAGGTGGGTTGTGGCGTGGCCTTGTTGCCGCGTTTTTTGGTGGAAGAAGAGCTGGTCGAGGGCAAGCTGGTAATTCCCTGGCAGCACGCGATGCCCAGCCAGGATGCGTATTACCTGGCGTATCCGGAGCATTCGGCGGAGGTGCCCAAGGTGCGTGAGTTTGTGAAGTGGATGATGGAGCAGGTTATTTAGCGTCAGGGATATTATCTTCGCGAGCAAGCCCGCTCTCACATTTGTCCAAGTTCCAACATGAGAATGCGGTCGAATGTGGGAGCGGGCTTGCTCGCGAAAGCGTCAGTGGCCGCAACAAAAATCCCAAAATGAAAAAACACTGGCAAAACCCCACAGGTCTATGCGCCACTAGCACCATTCCTTAATAGTGCGTAAAGGCCGGCGCCCATCGCCGACCCGTCTGGAGATTCCCGTTATGAGCGAGAGTGTGTTTGCCGATCGCATCGTGCAGAACTTGCTCGACACCGACTTCTACAAGCTGACCATGATGCAGGCGGTGCTGCACAACTACCCGAACGTGGAAGTTGAATGGGAGTTTCGTTGCCGCAACAGTGAAGACCTGCGCCCGTACCTGGCGGAAATCCGCTACCAGATCGAACGCCTCGCGGAGCTGAGCCTGAGCCCGGACCAGTTGGGTTTCCTGGAACGCATCAGCTTTATGAAGCCGGACTTCCTGCGCTTCCTCGGGCTGTTTCGCTTCAACCTGCGCTACGTGCAAACCGGCATCGAGAACGGCGAGCTGTTTATCCGCCTGCGCGGGCCGTGGCTGCATGTGATCCTGTTTGAAGTGCCGATGCTGGCCATCGTCAGCGAAGTGCGTAACCGCTACCGCTACCAGACCGTCATCCTCGAACAGGCCCGCGAACAGCTGTACCGCAAGTTCGACTGGCTGACCGCCAATGCCAGCAGCGAAGAACTTTCGGAACTGCAAGTGGCTGACTTCGGCACCCGCCGACGCTTCTCGTACCGCGTGCAGGAAGAAGTGGTCAGCGTGCTCAAGCACGATTTCCCTGGGCGTTTTGTCGGCACCAGCAACGTGCACCTGGCCCGCGAGTTCGATATGAAACCGCTGGGCACCATGGCCCACGAATGGATCATGGCCCACCAGCAACTCGGCCCGCGCCTGATCGACAGCCAGATCGCCGCGCTCGACTGCTGGGTGCGCGAGTACCGTGGCCTGCTCGGCATCGCGCTGACCGACTGCATCACCACCGACGCGTTCCTGGGCGATTTCGACCTGTACTTCGCCAAGCTCTTCGACGGCCTGCGCCACGACTCCGGTGACCCGATTCAATGGGCCGAAAAAGCCATCGCCCACTACCACAAGCTCGGCATCGAGCCGATGAGCAAGACCCTGGTGTTCTCCGACAGCCTGACGCTGCCCAAGGCCCTGGAGATTTTCCGCGCGCTGCGTGGCCGCATTAATGTTAGCTTCGGCATCGGCACCAACCTGACCTGTGACATTCCGGGTGTTGAACCGATGAGCATCGTGCTTAAAATGACTGCCTGTAATGGCCAGCCCGTCGCGAAGATTTCCGATGAAGCGGGCAAGACCCACTGCACCGACCCGAATTTTGTCGCCTATTTGCGTCACGTTTTCAAAGTACCTGCCCTTTCCAGCAAGGAGTGAATCATGCAAGCCGTACAGCGTGAGATTGCGCAGCAGCTCAAGGTCCAAGCACCGTTCAACGACCAGGCCGCCCTTGAGGCCGAAGTGGCGCGCCGCGTAGGGTTTATCCAGAACTGCCTGCGCAATTCCGGGCTCAAGACCTTGGTGCTGGGCATCAGCGGCGGTGTCGACTCCCTGACCGCCGGCCTGCTGGCCCAGCGTGCAATGAAAGAACTGCGTGCCAGCACGGGTGATGAGGCCTACCGTTTTATCGCCGTGCGCCTGCCCTACGAAACCCAGTTCGACGAACACGACGCCCAGGCGTCGGTGGACTTTATCGACCCGGACGAGCGCCACACCGTGAACATCGGCCCGGCGGTTAAATCCCTGGCCAATGAAGTGGCGGCGTTCGAAGGCAAGGCGGCGGTGTCGCGTGATTTTGTGCTGGGCAACACCAAGGCGCGCATGCGCATGGTGGCGCAGTACACCATCGCTGGCGCGGCCGGTGGCTTGGTGATCGGCACTGATCATGCGGCGGAAGCGGTAATGGGCTTTTTCACCAAGTTCGGTGACGGTGCCTGCGACCTGGCGCCGTTGAGCGGGTTGGTGAAAAACCAGGTGCGTGCGATTGCGCGGCACTTCGGTGCACCGGAATCGCTGGTGGAGAAGATCCCGACTGCCGACCTTGAAGACCTGTCGCCGGGCAAACCGGACGAAGCGTCACACGGCGTGACCTACGCCGAGATCGATGCGTTCCTGCACGGCGAGCCGGTGCGTGAGGAAGCGTTCAAGATTATCTGCGACACCTATCGCAAGACTGAGCACAAGCGCGTCATGCCATTTGCGCCCTAAGGTAAGCCTGTTAGTCCGGCGGTGTTTGTTAGATCGCCTTCGCGAGCAAGCCCGCTCCCACACTTGACCGCATTCTCATATTGGAATGCGGTCAAGTGTGGGAGCGGGCTTGCTCGCGAAGAACGATAACGCGGTGTTACTCGACTACCACAGTGCCTTTCATCATCGAGATGTGGCCCGGGAACGAGCAGAAGAACGCGTAATCCGTGCCTGCAGCCAGTTTCGGCACTTCGAAGGTCACCGAATCTTTCTCGCCAGCACCAATGATCTTGGTGTGGGCGATGATGCGGGTGTCGCCGTCTTTGAGGTAGTTCTTGTCGATACCGGCGGCCATGCCGTCGCTGGCGACGCCAGGCATGTCGGCGGCGGAACTCAGTACCCAGTTATGGCCCATGACGTTTTTCGGCAAGCTGCCGGAGTGCTCAAGGTTCACAGTGAACGTCTTGCAGCTCTTGTCGATGGTGATTTTTTTGGTGTTGAAGGACATCTGGTCGGTGGAATCAACAGTGACCGCGCACTCTGCAGCAAGCAACTGGCCGCTCGCCAGTGTCAGCAGGGAAACAGCAACGATTTTGGCAAACATGTGAATCTCCAAGGCAGGGTTTAAAAAACGCGTATTGCGACTAGGGTGCCTCAAGCAGGCTGAAATTCTTATGATCTGAATCAACAGATTGTATACAACTTTAGGCTATCAGACTGATCAACACAATCTACCAGCCAAACAACAGCCACCCGCCTATGATCGCTCCATCACCCACCGGAGCGTCTGCCATGCACTTCAATCAATTCTTAAACGGCCTGTTGGCCGCGTATGCCTGCGGTAAGTGAAGGCCAATCGCGCTGCTAAGCTGCTACCATAGCGACCCAAGGCAGCTGCGCGCCGCCCACCCTCACCTTCGACCTTAGAGGATCGCCCATGGCCAAACCTAATTACTCCTTCGCCAAACGTCAGAGAGACTTGGCCAAGGAGCAGAAGAAAGAGGAAAAGCTGCAACGTAAGAAAGCCGCTGCAGATGAAGAAGCAGGCGCACTGAACCCGGATGCTGAAGGTGAAGTGGCTGCTGATGACACCGAGACACCGAAAGACCCGGCGGAATAAATTTTGTTGGGGTGAGCAGGCCCTCCCTGCTCACCACAACCCACTGTTACTCCAGCGGCATCACCGTCACCCGCACCTCCGGGTCATGGCTCCCTCCTCCCAGAATCACCCCACGCAACGGCGACACATCCGAGAAATCACGGCCCCAGGCCAGGGTGATGTGCTCGAGTGCCGGCTGCACGTTATTCGTCGGATCAAAATCCACCCAGCCCGCCACCGGGCAAAACACCGAGACCCACGCGTGGGACGCATCGGCGCCGATCAGCCGTGGCTGGCCGGGCGGTGGCTGGGTCAGCAGGTAGCCGCTGATGTAACGCGCCGCCAGGCCGCGTGAGCGCAGGCACGCGAGCATCAGGTGGGCGAAGTCCTGGCACACGCCGCGGCGGCGCTCCAGCACTTCCACCAAGGGCGTGGCGACCTGGGTGGCTTCGGCATCGAAGGTGAATTCGCTGAAGATCTTCTGCATCAGGGCCTGCACGCCCAGCAGCAAGGGCACGCCTGGCGGGAAGCAACTTTCGGAGAACTCGACGAAGGTGTTCTTCAGGTGTACGTAGGGCGATTCGAAGCGATAACGGCAGGCTTCGAGCATTTCAGGCGATAGCACCTGGCTGCTGTAGGTCAGGCTGTCGCGCGTCTGGTCCCAGGCCGGTGACTGCTGGAAATCCAGCGCCGGTCGCGCCAGCACTTCCACGGTCAGCCCGGCATTGACCAGCAATTCATCATGGGGCCGTTCGAACGCCAGCCGGGTGATCGGGTTGCCGAATACGTCCAGTTCGTCGCGGCGCGACGACGGTTGCGGGCTGATATCCAATTGCTGGGAACTGCAGCGCTGCCACGCGCACGGACGCGGCCACAGATGAGCCAACTGCTGGGCCAGGGACACCGGGCTGTCGTAGTGGTAATGGGTATCGTGAAAAATCTGGTAGCGCGCACTCATCACACCGACACCGTTTGCTGGCTGACATCATCCACATGGGCAAAATGGCGCAACGCCAGGCGATCCGACACTTGCCCGCTTTCATCGGCGACCGCTTGCAGCAGGTCCGCCAGGCCGTCCAGAGCGGCGCGCACACTGGATTCGCCGAACAGCGGGTTCTCCAGGCAGCCCAGATCAAAACGCGACAGGCGCTCCACCAACGGCGCCAGGCCGGTTTCCCGGGGCACGCCAAAGTCATCATTGAGACGCCGCAGGGTGCGGCTGACCAGCTTCAACTGGAACAGCACCGCGTGCGGGTTCTGTTCATCGAGCAGCAACAAGTCGAGCACCGGGATCAGTTGCGGCACTGCCAAATAACGCGAGCGATAGGTGATGCTGCTGTTGCCCAGCTCCAGCAGCCATTCCAGCCCGGCCTGATCGAACACCGCCACGCCACGCAGGAACGCGGCGAGGCTGCTGCTGAGAAATTGCAGGCGCTCGATACGCCGGCCCATCATCAAAAAGCGCCAGCCTTCGTCGCGGGTCATGTCATCCAGGGCAAACCCGGACAGCGCCGCCAGGGACATCACCAGACGGTTGAGAAAATCCAGCAACTCGCCAAAATCCGGGGTCTCGCTTTCCAGCTCCAGGGCTTCGCGTTGCAACTCCACCAGCGCTTGCCAGTTCTCGCGGGACAACTTGCCGCGCACCTGGGACGCGGCCCACTGCAAGCGTTGCAGGTTGGCGCGCAGGCTCGACGGCCAGTCATCGCCAAGCAAAGCGGCAAGCAGGCGCTCGGGCAACTCGCCTTCCTCCGGCAACAAGCGCAAGGTCTCGCCCAGCTCGACAGCGGCCTGCAAGGCTTGCGGGTCGTCGCCGTCAACATAGCGCGCCAGCACAATGCGCAGCCAGCGCGCACTGTCATCACAGCGCTCGCAGTAGCGGCCAAACCAGAACAGGTTTTCCACCACGCGCGACGGCAGATAAGGGTCGCGCCGCACCAGATCATGTACGCCAATCGCCCGTTGTGCACGCCAATGCTCGCCGCCGACGGCGCGATCGCCCAGTACCCAGGTGTCTTTGCTCGCGCCACCGCGCTGCATCGACACCACTTCGGCATCCGCCTCAGCCGCCACGCGAGTCAGGCCGCCGGGCAATACGCGGTAGCCGTCAGCGCTGGCCACCGCGTACACGCGCATGCCGATGGCACGGTGTTGCAGATGGTCATCCACGGTGTGCCACACCGGGGCCTGGGACAGTTGCGCCAGCTCCTGGGCCACATAGGCGTAAGGCCGCGCACGCATGCGCTCTGCCAGGGCCTGGCGTTGTTCATCGTTCAAATCGCGGCCGAATACCGGCGCGAAACTCTGCGAGGGGAACGCCGGTTTGATCAGCAATTCCGGCAGCTTTTCCAAAGCTTCGGCCAGCACCGGAGCCTCGCCGCACCACCAGGTGGCGATGGACGGCAGGATCAGTTCTTCACCAAACAAGAACTCGTTGATCTTCGGCAGAAAGCCGAGCAAACCGGGCGACTCCAGCACGCCGCTGCCCAAGGCATTGGCCACCAGCACATTGCCCTGGCGCACCGCGTCCAGCAGGCCGGGCACACCCAGGGCCGAGTCGGTGCGCAGCTCCAGCGGGTCGCAGAAATCATCGTCCAGGCGCCGCATGATCGCGTGCACTCGGCGCAGGCCGCTGAGGGTTTTGAGGAACACTGTGCTGTCACGCACTGTGAGGTCGCCGCCTTCTACCAGCGGGTAGCCGAGCTGGCGCGCCAAGTAGAGGTGTTCGAAATAGCTTTCGTTGAAACGCCCCGGCGTGAGCAGCACGATCAGCGGCGGCTGGTCATCACCGGGCGCCTGGCGGGCCAGGGTTTCCTGGAGCGTGCGGAAGAAACCGGTGAGGTGTTGAACCTGCAGATCACGGTACAGATCCGGGAACGCACGGGACACGATGGTGCGGTTTTCCAGCGCGTAACCTGCGCCCGAGGGCGCCTGGGTACGGTCGGCGGTGACCCACCAACGGCCATCCGGGGTGCGCGCCAGGTCCACGGCATACAGGTGCAGAAACGCGCCGTCCGGCGGCTGAATGCCCTGGCACGGCCACAGGAAGTTGTTGTGCCCAAACACCAGCTCGGCCGGCAACAGGCCTTCTTTGATCAGGCGCTGCGGGCCGTACAGGTCGGCCAGCACGGCATTGAGCAAACGCGCGCGCTGGGCGATGCCGGCCGACAGGTGCTGCCACTCATCGGCGGCCAGCACATGGGGCAGCAAGTCCAGCTCCCACGGGCGGTCGGCGCCCTTGGGGTCGGCGTAAACGTTGTAGGTCACGCCGTTTTCCTGGATCTGCCGGGTCAACAACGCCTGGCGCTGGGCCAGTTGCACGGGCGTACTGCGTTGCAGGTGATCGAGCAGGCGCTGCCAATGGGCACGCACCGCGCCACTGTCGTCGAGCAGTTCGTGATAGGTGCCCGCAGTGAGCGGGTAACGGTCGAGCAAGTCGGGCATGGAACGCTCGGCAGAGGCAAGGGAAGTCAGTTTAAATCAAATTCACTGCAATCTAATGTGGGAGCCGGCTTGTTGTGGCGAGGGAGCTTGCTCCCGTTCGACTGCGTAGCAGTCGCCTGCTTTGGGGGCGCTTCGCACCCCAGCGGGAGCAAGCTCCCTCGCCACAAAAGCCATCCCACATTTGGATTGGGTTTGGTCATTTTTTATTGGGGAAACGCCGCAAATCCAGGGTCATCGGTAGTTCATCGTTAATCACCAAGGGCGGCACCGGCAGCTTGCCAGGGCTGTGCCCCAAGCGGAAAAACCGCGCCATGCGCCGGCTCTCCGCCTCATTGGCATTCACCGGCAAGCTGTCGTAATTGCGCCCACCCGGATGCGCGACGTGGTACTGGCAGCCGCCCAGCGAGCGTTGCATCCAGGTATCGAGCAAGTCGAACACCAACGGCGCGTGCACCGCGATGGTCGGTTGCAAACAGTTGGCCGGTTGCCAGGCGCGATAACGCACGCCGGCGACGAACTCGCCGATACGCCCGGTCGGCTGCAACGGCACCGGGATGCCGTTGCAGGTCAGCAGATAGCGTTGCGGCGCCAGGCCGCTCAACTTCACCTGCAAGCGTTCCAGGGATGAATCCACGTAACGCACCGTGCCACCCACGGCGCCTTCTTCGCCCAGCACGTGCCAAGGCTCCAGGGCCTGGCGCAACTCCAGTTCGATGCCGCTGACGGCGTAGTCGCCGACCTTGGGGAAACGGAACTCCAGGTGCGCGGCAAACCATTCGGCGCGCAGCGGGTAACCGGCAGCGTTGAGCTCGACGATCACGTCGGCAAAATCCTGCTCGATAAAGTGCGGCAGCAAAAAGCGATCGTGCAGCTCAGTGCCCCAACGCGCCAGTTTTGGCGGTGCATAGGGTTCGCGCCAGAAACGCGCGACCAAGGCGCGCAGCAGCAATTGCTGGGTGAGGCTCATGCGCGCATGGGGCGGCATTTCAAATGCGCGCAATTCCAGCAAGCCCAGGCGGCCGGTGGCGCCATCGGGCGAATAGAGTTTGTCGATGCAGAATTCGGCGCGATGGGTGTTGCCGGTCACGTCGATCAGCAGGTTGCGCAACAGCCGGTCGACCAGCCACGGCGGGCATTCCTCGCCAGGTTCGGGCATTTGTGCGAAGGCGATTTCCAGCTCATACAGCGCGTCGTTACGCGCTTCATCCACCCGTGGCGCCTGGGAGGTCGGGCCGATAAACAGCCCGGAAAACAGGTACGACAAGGACGGATGGTTATGCCAGTAGCTGATCAGGCTGCGCAGCAAATCCGGGCGGCGCAGGAACGGCGAGTCTTTCGGCGTCGCGCCGCCCAGCACAAAGTGGTTACCACCGCCGGTGCCGGTGTGGCGCCCGTCGATCATGAATTTTTCGGTGGTCAGGCGGGTTTGCCGCGCCTCTTCGTAGAGGAACTCGGTGCGTTCCACCAACTCATCCCAGGTGGCGGACGGCTGCACATTGACCTCGATCACACCCGGATCCGGCGTGACCCGGAAGTTGCTCAAGCGCGTATCGAACGGCGGCTCGTAACCTTCCAGCAATACCGGGCAATGCAGCTCTTCGGCGGTGGCTTCGATGGCAGCCACCAACTCCAGGTAATCCTCGACGCGTTCCAGCGGCGGCATAAACAGGTACAGGCGCCCGTCCCGTGCTTCGGCGCACAAGGCAGTGCGGGTCAGCCAGTCGGCGGACTCGTCGACCTTCGGCACGCGCTCATCGCTCGGCGCAGGCGTGTCATGGCTTTGCAGTTGGGCGGTGGTCGGCAGTTCCGGCTGATCCTGATTCGGGTCGGTGGGATGCACAAACGGATACTCCGCCGCCGTCACCCATGGCTGCGAGGCCAACGGCAGTCGATAACCCAGCGGTGAGTCGCCCGGCACCAGACGGCAGTGGTTGTCACGCAGGTACCAGCGCCCGCTCTGCCAGCGGTCATTGGCTGGCGTTCGCGCCAGCGGCAGCACTTGGCCGATGACTTTATCCAGGCCTTGGCTGAACACCTTGCGCAGACGCTCGCGCTCCAGGTCATCACTCAGGCGTGGGTCTTGGGCCGTGACGTTTTGCGGCAGCGCGCCTTCACGCCACAGGTAGTAGAAGTTGTCTTCAAAAGCCGGGAACACAAAGCGGGCCGGCAGTTTAAGGCGCTCGGCGACACTGGCGAGGAAGCGCCCGGCCATCGCGCCATCGGCGCCGTAGTCCTGTTGTTCATCGGCGATCAACGCGCTGTTGTGCCAGATCGGCACGCCGTCGCGGCGCCAGTAACAATTGAGCGACCAGCGCGGCAGTTGCTCGCCGGGGTACCACTTGCCCTGGCCAAAGTGCACCAAGCCTTTGGGCGCGTAGTGCGCGCGCATGCGCTGGAACAGCTCGGCAGACAAACGACGCTTGTCCGGCCCGAGGGCCGCGGTATTCCACTCGGCGCCGTCGGGGTCGTCGATGGAGACGAAGGTCGGTTCGCCGCCCATGGTCAGGCGTACGTCATCCTTGAGCAGGTCGGCGTCGATCTGCCGGCCCAACGCCTGGATCGCCAGCCATTGCTCTTCGGTGTAGGGCTTGGTGACACGTGGCGCTTCCCAAATGCGCTCCACCGACATCTCGTGGGTGAATTCGCACTCGCAGGGTTCCACCAGCCCGCTGATCGGTGCGGCGGACGAAGGATCAGGGCTACAGGCCAATGGGATATGCCCTTCACCGGCGAACAGCCCGGAGGTGGCGTCCAGGCCGATCCAGCCCGCGCCGGGCAAGTACACCTCGCACCAGGCGTGCAGGTCGGTAAAGTCAACCTCGGTGCCGGACGGGCCATCAAGGGCTTTGACGTCGGCGGTGAGCTGGATCAAATAGCCCGACACAAACCGCGCCGCCAACCCCAGGTTGCGCAGCAGTTGCACCAGCAGCCAGGCCGAATCCCGGCAAGAGCCGGAAGCGGCGCCCAAGGTGAATTCCGGGGTTTGTACGCCCGGCTCCATGCGGATCAAATAGCCGATGTCGGCCGCCAGGCGCTGATTGAGGCCTACCAGAAAATCCACCGCCGGCAGCGGCGTGCGGTCGATACCCGCCAGGTAGGCGGCAAACTTAGGCGTTAGTGGCAAGGTTTCCAGGTACGGCGCCAGCTCGCGCTGCTCATCGGCGGCGTAACTGAAGGGGATTTTTTCGGCGTAGGGCTCAAGGAAAAAATCGAACGGGTTGAATACCGCCATCTCGGCGACGAGGTCTACCTCAATGCGCAACTCATCGGTCTTTTCCGGGAATACCAGGCGCGCCAGGTAATTGCCCTGCGGGTCTTGCTGCCAATTGATGAAGTGCTGCTCGGGCAGCACTTTGAGCGCGTAAGACAAGATCCGCGTGCGGCTATGGGCAGCCGGGCGCAAGCGCACGATCTGTGGGCCGAGTTCGACAGCGCGGTCGTAGCGGTAATGCGTAACGTGGTGCAACGCGACATGAATCGACACGGCGGCCTCCTGCGAGCCAGGGCATGGACACAAAGCGCGCAAGACTTATGCCAGAGCGGCCGTCATTGCGCTTTATCGTAAGACCCGGTGCAGTACAGCACCAAAACAGCGCCAACGGGGGCGCCGTGGTGCAAGGCTTGCACATATTTGTGGCGTGCGTGTGAGGCGGGGTGGTGAATCTACCCAGTCAGCGGGTTTTGTGGCGGGCGATCATGGCTTCGCGCAGGTGGCGAACCTCGAGCAGCTTCTGGCGCATTTCGCGGTGACGCTTGCTGTTGAGCAGCAACAAACCCAACAGCGGAAAGAGCACCGCCGAGCCGTAGACCAGTTTGGGAATGGGGTACTGAATCATCGGCAGCACGAACAGCAGGCAGCAGCCCAGGTAACCCGCCACCAGGCCGGTCGCCCAAGGGCGTCCGCGCGCAACCATCACGTTGCCGAAAACCAGCACCGCCACCAGCAGCAAAATCGCCAGGCCGGAGTAGTCGGATTTAAGCGACGGGTCGACACCACGCAAATACGTCACGCCGGCGAGGGACACGGCAGACGCGCCGGCAAAGATCGACATAAAGATCGTGCCCATGAACACCGGGAAATAGCGCGCGAGGAAACTGCCCATGTCGGGGAAACCTTTCATTCGGTGAGGTCCTCATACAAGCCGATGGCAAGGGTGGTGGCGCTGCCCACGCTACCGCTGCGGTAACTGCCGACGATACCGAGGATGCCGCCCAACGCGTCTTTCATCTGGGTAAGGGTGGCATGCCGAATTTCCGTGGAGCTGAAGCTCTTGGTCAGTTTGCCGGCACGCTGCTGCAACTTGAGCAACTTGGGCGTCAGGCTCGGGTCGCGCAGGCTTAGCAACTCCTTGGTCAGTTTCTTGCGTTCCTGGCGATTCAAACCCTTGAGCAGTTCATACCAACTCTTGCCCAAAGCGGCAGCTTTTTTGGCTCTGAGCAGCTTCACCGTGGTCAGCGCACCGGTGCCAATCCCCACCAGGGAGGCCGTATCAAGGATGGTTGAAACAGCACCGAACCATTCGGCGTCTTCCATCCGGTCATTAGCGTCAGGGTCGAGTATCTCGTTGTAGGTACGCACCACGCCGAACCCGCACTGCGCACTGCTGGCCAGCGCCGCCGTCACGCCAATGCCCACCACGAACGCGCTGGCGCCCGCCGTAAAAGGCACGGCAACGCTGCCGCTGAACACCACGATCCAGCCGATAATCGCGGCGGTGCACGACAAGCCCATATCAAACGCCTCTTTCCTGAGGCGTTCTTCACGGGGGTCGGTCTTCACCTGTTCCACAAATTGCGCTGGCGAAATGTACTTCTGTGCTTCGCGCAAAATGATGCGCTTGGGCTTGATGCTGCACAGTGGCCTGAATTCGCGCAGGGTCACGACGTTGAAGTCGGCGTCGATGTACACCACACCTGCGCCGACAATGCCGGGGTCGGCGTCGATGGCGGCGAACAAGCGTGGCAGGTTGATCTGGCTTTCGATGCGCTGGCGCGCCATGAATTGGGAGCGGTTGGAGTCCATGCCGATGGAGAGCAGGGGGTTGCTCATGGGTGTTCTTCCTTGAAATGAATAGTGCCTGAACTGACGCCTTCGCGAGCAAGCCCGCTCCCACATTCGACCGCATCCTCATGCTGGAACTCGGACAAATGTGGGAGCGGGCTTGCTCGCGAAGGCGATTCAATGGGCGCCACCTTAACAAACAGGCACGCCACCGAATAGAAAGCAAAACGCCAGCACAAGGCTGGCGTTTTGCATATTCAGGCTGCGATCAACGCGGCACAACCGGCTTACGCGCAGGCTTGCCGCCCTTGCCCTTCGCCGCATCACTGCGTTCTTTAGCCGCCTGCTTGTTACGCGCCTGAGCTGCCGCCTTGGCTTGCTCACGCTTGTCCCACGGGTTGCTGCCGTCACTGCCGCGCGGTGGCAAGCCGGTGTGCTGGGTGAGGATCCTGGTGGTGGTTTCCTTCGCAACCTTATGGCTGCCAGCCGGCGTCGAGTTCTTGCGACGGGCGCTCTGGTAGCTGTCGGTGGACGGCTGGTGCAGCGGAATCAACTGATCCTTGCCCGGCCCGATCAGGTCGGCGCGGCCCATGCGCGTGAGTGCTTCACGCAGCATCGGCCAGCCTTTCGGATCGTGGTAGCGCAAGAAGGCCTTGTGCAGACGGCGCTGATCTTCGCTCTTGACGATGGTCACAGCGTCGCTCTTGTAGGTGACCTTGCGCAGCGGGTTCTTGCCCGAGTGGTACATCGCCGTGGCGGTGGCCATCGGCGACGGGTAGAACGCCTGCACCTGGTCGGCACGGAAGCCATTGCCCTTGAGCCACAAGGCCAGGTTCATCATGTCTTCATCGGTGGTGCCCGGGTGGGCGGCGATGAAATACGGGATCAGGTACTGCTCCTTGCCCGCTTCCTTGGTGTACTTCTCGAACATGCGCTTGAACTTGTCATAGCTGCCAATGCCCGGTTTCATCATCTGGTTGAGCGGACCTTCCTCGGTGTGTTCCGGGGCGATCTTCAAGTAGCCACCGACGTGGTGGGTAACCAGTTCCTTGACGTATTCCGGCGACTCGACCGCGAGGTCGTAGCGCAGGCCGGAAGCAATCAGGATCTTCTTCACACCCGGCAACGCACGGGCGCTGCGGTACAGCTGGATCAACGACGAATGGTCGGTGTTCAGGTTCGGGCAGATGCCCGGGAACACGCAGGATGGCTTGCGGCACGCGGATTCGATTTCCGGGCTCTTGCAGGCGATGCGGTACATGTTCGCGGTCGGGCCGCCGAGGTCGGAGATCACGCCGGTAAAACCTGGCACTTTGTCGCGGATCTCTTCGATCTCGCGAATGATCGACTCTTCGGAACGGTTCTGGATGATGCGGCCTTCGTGCTCGGTGATCGAGCAGAAGGTGCAGCCACCGAAGCAGCCACGCATGATGTTCACCGAGAAACGGATCATGTCGTAGGCCGGAATCTTTTCCTTGCCATACACCGGGTGCGGGATGCGGGCGTACGGCATGCCGAACACGTAGTCCATTTCTTCGGTGGTCATCGGGATGGGCGGCGGGTTGAACCACACGTCCACTTCGCCATGCTTCTGCACCAAAGCGCGGGCGTTGCCTGGGTTGGTTTCCAGGTGCAGCACGCGGTTGGCGTGGGCGTACAGGACCGAGTCGCCACGGACTTTTTCCATGGACGGCAGACGAATGACCGTCTTGTCACGGGTCATGCGCGGGCTGGCAAGAATTTGTACGACCTTGGCTTCTTCCGGGTCTTCAACCGGGCCTTTTTCCTGCTCGATGGCGCAGGCCTGGGTGTCCTGGGTATTCACGTACGGGTTGATGATCTTGTCGATCTTGCCCGGACGGTCGATACGCGTGGAGTCCACCTCGTACCAGCCTTCAGGCGTGTCACGGCGAATGAACGCGGTGCCGCGCACGTCGGTGATGTCTTCGATCTTGTGGCCCCACGACAGGCGCTGGGCAACTTCGACGATGGCCCGCTCGGCGTTGCCGTACAGCAGGATGTCGGCGCAGGCATCGATCAGGATCGAGTTGCGCACACGGTCCTGCCAATAGTCGTAGTGGGCGATGCGGCGCAGCGAGGCTTCGATGCCGCCGAGCACAATCGGTACGTTCTTGTAGGCTTCCTTGCAACGCTGGCTGTACACCAGGCTGGCGCGGTCCGGGCGTTTGCCGGCCATGCCGCCTGGAGTGTAGGCGTCGTCAGAGCGGATTTTCTTGTCGGCGGTGTAGCGGTTGATCATCGAGTCCATGTTGCCGGCCGCGACGCCGAAAAACAGGTTCGGCTCGCCGAGCTTCATGAAGTCGTCTTTGGACTGCCAGTTGGGCTGGGCAATGATCCCGACGCGAAAGCCCTGGGACTCCAGCAGCCGGCCGATAATGGCCATACCGAACGATGGGTGATCCACATACGCATCACCGGTGACGATGATGATGTCGCAGGAATCCCAGCCAAGCTGATCCATCTCCTCCCTGCTCATCGGCAGGAATGGCGCAGGACCGAAACATTCGGCCCAGTACTTGGGATAGTCAAATAACGGCTTGGCTGTTTGCATGACGGTGACCGGTGTTGAGATGAAAAATCGCGGGCGCGGAATATAGCACAAATTTTGACCAATTCCGACGGTAATGGTCGGAAATAATGTGGGAGCGGGCTTGCTCGCGAAAGCGGTGTGTCATTCAGCAAAAGGGTGAATGTGATACCGCATTCGCGAGCAAGCCCGCTCCCACAATGTTACTCGTCGTCGAAGTTATAGCTGCCCGGCGCAAGATTTTCGAAACGGGTGTATTTGCCGATAAACGCCAGGCGCGTGGTGCCGATTGGCCCGTTACGCTGCTTGCCGATAATGATTTCGGCGATACCTTTATGCTCGGTCTCCGGGTGATACACCTCGTCCCGGTATACGAACATAATCACGTCAGCATCCTGCTCGATCGCTCCGGATTCGCGCAAGTCGGAGTTGATCGGGCGCTTGTTCGGGCGCTGCTCCAAAGACCGGTTGAGCTGCGAAAGGGCAACCACCGGGCAGTTGAATTCCTTGGCCAGCGCTTTCAACGAGCGGGAAATCTCGGAAATCTCGTTGGTACGGCTGTCGCCGCTGGAACCCGGGATCTGCATCAACTGCAGGTAGTCGATCATGATCAGGGCGATATCGCCGTGCTCACGCACCAGGCGTCGGGTACGCGCACGCATTTCCGAGGGGCTGATGCCCGCGGTGTCATCGATAAACAGCTTGCGGTCGTTGAGCAGGTTGACCGCCGAGGTCAGGCGCGGCCAGTCGTCGTCTTCCAGGCGACCCGCACGCACCTTGGTCTGGTCGATACGCCCGAGGGACGACAACATACGCATGATCAGCGATTCACCTGGCATCTCCAGCGAGTAAACCAGTACGGCCTTGTCGCTGCGCAACACGGCGTTTTCCACCAGGTTCATGGCGAAGGTGGTTTTACCCATGGACGGCCGGCCGGCGACGATGATCAAGTCAGACGGTTGCAAGCCGCTGGTCATGCCGTCGAGGTCGGTATAGCCGGTGGACAGGCCGGTGATGGCGTTGTCGGTGTTGAACAAGGTATCGATACGGTCGATAGCCTTGGTCAGCAGGTCGTTGACGCTGACCGGGCCACCGGTTTTAGGCCGGGCCTCGGCGATCTGGAAGATCTGCCGTTCGGCTTCGTCGAGAATCTCTTCAGCGGTGCGGCCTTCCGGGTTGAAGGCGCTGTCGGCGATCTCGGTGGCGATACCGATCAACTGGCGCAAGGTGGCCCGCGCACGGACGATCTGCGCATAGGCCTTGATGTTGGCAACCGAAGGCGTGTTTTTCGCCAGTTCGCCCAGGTAGCCCAGCCCACCGACTTGCGAGGTCTGGCCTTCCTTGTCCAATTGCTCGGCCAGCGTCACCACATCGATCGGTGAGTTCTGGTCAGCCAGCCGCGCAATGGCGCGGAAAATCAGGCGGTGGTCATGGCGATAGAAATCACCGTCCGAGACTTGATCCAGCACGCGTTCCCAGGCGTTGTTGTCCAGCATCAAGCCACCGAGCACGGCCTGTTCGGCCTCGATGGAATGCGGCGGCACCTTCAGGGCAGCGGTTTGCAGATCGTATTGCTCAGGAGCTGAAATATCGTTCATGGCCACTTGGAATTAGGGGTGTGTAGAAAAACAAAAGGCACGACCTGTAAACAGGATCGTGCCCGATGTTAACCGCCTGGCACGCGAGGTGCCAGTCAGTTAGGTGCTGCTTAAGCTGCTACCACGACAACGCGTACGGTGGCTTCAACTTCAGCGTGCAGGTGCACGGCTACGTCGAATTCGCCTACGTTGCGGATGGTGCCGTTCGGCAGACGAACTTCGCTCTTCTGCACTTCAACGCCGGAGGCGGTCAGTGCATCAGCGATGTCGTGGGTGCCGATCGAACCGAACAGCTTGCCTTCGTCACCGGCGGTGGCAGTGATAGTCACTTCCAGCTCAGCCAGTTGGGCAGCGCGAGTTTCGGCCGAAGCTTTTTTGTCTGCTGCGGCTTTTTCCAGCTCAGCACGACGCTCTTCAAACGCAGCCAGGTTGGCAGCGGTTGCAGCGGTGGCTTTGCCGTATGGCAGCAGGTAGTTACGACCGTAGCCGGCCTTAACGTTCACTTTGTCGCCCAGGTTGCCCAGGTTGGCGACTTTTTCCAGAAGGATCAGTTGCATGTGAAAATCCTCTAACTTTTAACCTTCACCGTTCGCGTTATCGGCGTCTTTCGACGCGAGACGACCGCGAAAATCAATCAGGCCGTCGACAATGGCCAAAACCACGAGTAACGGATAGATCAGCTGCATAAACAGCAACATTGTGACGTACAACCCCACCAGCCAGAACTTGGCCAGGCGCTTTCGCGCTACCAGCCCATGCATCAGGGCCAGCCCGGCAAACACCAGCGGTACGCTGCAAATCGGCGCCAGCAAGGCCATCTGTGGGCCGAAGTTCGGCCCGACAACCATGCACGCCAGCAGCAACATCGCCGGCCCCGCTGGGATTCTGATACTGCGAAATTCGCGACCAAAACCACCCGGGTTGTACAACAACGCCTGCCAATAACGCCCAACAATCAGGCTCAGCACGCTGACGACCTGCAACAATGCCGCAATCAGGCCGGTCAGGACCGGGGCAATCAGTGACGCAAACCGCGCTCGCTCATCTACCGACAATTGCTGGTAGAGATCCCCGAGGGCCATCGGCAGGATCTTGACGATCTCTTGCGACAGCGCTTCGATTTGCGGGCGGAAAGCCGCGCCAAGCATCACTGAGTACACCACCCCCAATGCCACGCTGACCAGCAGCGTGCGGACCCAGGACTCGCTTGCGCGTAAAACCAACGCAAGGCTCGATGACCCCAGCAGTACCAGAAGTACCCGCGGATCACCGAATTGAAGCCACCAGATCAAGGCCGGCAACAATCCCAGGGCAAGAACGCCAAGGGCATCCTTCAAACCGCGCCGCAGGAGCACAAGGCAACCTGCAGCAGCACCCAACCAATAAAGCAACGGCAATGCCGCACATCCGGCCACTACCAGAGTGGCCTGCACGCGACCGCGCATGATGAACTCAGCTAAGGCGCGCATGCATTCAATCCCTTACTACTTGTCGACTGCCCGGTCTCAGCGGCCGTGGCTGTCGGTGTAGGCCAGCAGGGCCAGGAAGCGGGCGCGCTTGATAGCGGTGGCCAGCTGACGCTGATAACGTGCTTTAGTACCGGTGATACGGCTTGGAACGATTTTGCCGGTCTCGGATACGTAGGCTTTCAGAGTGTTGAGATCTTTGTAATCGATCTCTTTCACGTCTTCAGCGGTGAAGCGGCAGAATTTACGACGACGGAAGAAACGTGCCATTTGATAGGCTCCTTAAAAGGTCCGTGGATTACTCGTCAGCGTTATCGCTGTTGTCGCTGTCATCACTATCAGCGCTTTCAGCGCCTTCGTGCTCAGGACGGTCGCGACGCTCACGGCGCTCACTGCGGTTTTCTTCAGCCTTGAGCATCTCGGATTGGCCGGTAACGGCTTCTTCGCGACGGATGACCAGGTTACGGATCACTGCATCGTTGTAGCGGAAGTTGTCTTCCAGCTCGGCCAGGGCCTTGCCAGTGCATTCAACGTTCAGCATCACGTAGTGAGCCTTGTGAACATTGTTGATTGCGTAGGCCAGTTGACGACGGCCCCAATCTTCCAGACGGTGGATTTTGCCGCCGTCTTCTTCGATCAGCTTGGTGTAACGCTCAACCATGCCGCCGACTTGCTCGCTTTGATCCGGGTGGACCAAAAAGATGATTTCGTAATGACGCATGAATGCTCCTTACGGGTTGTAGCCTGCCGCTCAAAAGCGGTCAGACAAGGAGTGAATGACACTTATGGATCTTGCCGCAGGGAGGCACATAGGTGCCTGCCAGGAAGGCAAGGGGCGCAATTGTAGAGAAGGGGGAGAAACGGCGCAAGGTGATTGGTGATTATTTGAACAATCTTCCAAACAGCCTCAAACGACTGCGCTGATCGTTCCCACGCTCTGCGTGGGAATGCAGCCCGAGGACGCTTTGCGTCCGCCGTCGAAGCGTGACGCGGAGCGTCACAAGAGGCATTCCCACGCGGAGCGTGGGAACGATCCAAGCACTTACTTCTTGCTCTTGGCCTTGGCACCGCGCTGACGCTGGGCCTCGAACAAGCACACGCCGGTGGCAACCGACACGTTGAGGCTGCTGACGCTGCCGGCCATCGGCAGCTTCACCAGGTAATCACAATGCTCGCGGGTCAGGCGGCGCATGCCTTTGCCTTCGGCACCCATGATCAGGATGGTCGGGCCGGTGAGGTCCTGGTCATAAATGCTGACCTCAGCCTCGCCCGCCGTGCCCACGACCCACAGGCCGCGTTGCTGGAGTTTCTCCAGGGTGCGCGCCAGGTTGGTCACGGCCACCAGCGGAATCACTTCCGCCGCGCCGCACGCGACTTTACGCACGACCGGCGTCAGGGTTGCCGACTTGTCTTTAGGCACGATCACCGCCAGCGCACCGGCAGCATCGGCCGAACGCAGGCAAGCGCCGAGGTTGTGCGGGTCGGTCACGCCGTCCAGCACCAGCAACAGCGGTGCGCCTTCGGTACGGTCGAGCAGCTCGTCGAGCATCGCTTCGCCCCAGACCTGGCTCGGGCTTACGTCCGCAACCACGCCTTGGTGAACGCCTTCAACCCACACGTCCATCTCACGGCGCTCGGCCTGGCCGATGGCAACCTTGTTTTGCGTGGCCAGCTCGACCAGCGCTTGTACACGCGGCTCGCTGCGGCCTTCGGCCAACCACACCTGCTTGACGCGTTTAGGGTGATGACGCAGCAGTGCTTCTACGGCGTGCACGCCGTAGATTTTTTCCAGACTCATGACTTGGCCTTAGGTTTGCGCGACCCGCCGCTTTTCGTGGGGGCCGAACCCGCTTTAGGCGGGCCTTTACGGTGTTTACTCGGTTTGCTCGACGGCTTTTCCGCCCCGTGGGACTTTCCCCCAGACGCCGCTTTACCACCGCTTTTGGCTTCGCTGAGCAACTGCTGCTTCAACTCACGGCTCTTGCGCACTTCGGCGTTTTTCGCCGCAGCATCGCTCGGGCGGTAGGCCTCGGGGGCCTTTTCCTTGGTGGACGAACGACGACCGGCCTTGGCTGGCGCAGGCTCGGCGGCAGCTGCTTTCGCAGGTGCGCTCTTGCCTTTGCTGGCGGGTGCAGTCGGTTCGCTGCCACGCTTTTTGCGGCCATTCGGTGTTTCAGTCGGCTTGTCGGGCATGCCGAAGTCGATCTTGCGCTCGTCGAGGTCGACGCGCATGACCTGTACTTCCACGGTGTCGCCCAAGCGGAAGCTGCGACCGGTGCGCTCGCCCGCCAGGCGGTGATGCACAGGGTCGAAGTGGTAGTAGTCGCCCGGCAGCGCAGTGACGTGCACCAAGCCTTCGACGTAGATGTCGGTCAGCTCGACGAACAGGCCAAAACCGGTCACGGCGGTGATCACACCTGGGAACGACTCGCCCACGCGGTCTTTCATGAACTCGCACTTGAGCCAGTTCACTACGTCGCGGGTGGCTTCGTCGGCGCGGCGCTCGCTCATGGAGCACTGCTCGCCCAGCTGTTCCAGGGCCGCTTCGTCGTACGGATAGATCCGTGCCTTCGGAATGGTCATGGCACCGGCGCGCTTGACGTGCGGGGTGTTCTGCTTGGAGTGGATCACGCTGCGAATCGCCCGGTGCGTGAGCAGGTCCGGGTAACGACGAATCGGCGACGTGAAGTGGGTGTACGCCTCGTAATTCAGGCCGAAGTGGCCCTGGTTATCGGCGCTGTACACCGCCTGGCTCAGAGAGCGCAGCATCACGGTCTGGATCACGTGGTAATCCGGACGATCCTTGATGCTGGCCAGCAATGCCTGGTAATCCTTCGGCGTCGGGCCGTCCTTGCCTTTGTGCAGGGACAGGCCAAGCTCACCGAGGAAGGCGCGCAGTTTTTCCAGACGCTCCGGCGGCGGACCGTCGTGCACACGGTACAGGGCAGGAATTTCGTGCTTTTTGAGGAATTCTGCGGTGGCCACGTTGGCCGCCAGCATGCATTCCTCGATCAGCTTGTGCGCATCGTTGCGCGTCGTCGGCGTAATGGCCGCGATCTTGCGCTCGGAACCGAACACAATCCGGGTTTCCTGGGTTTCAAAGTCGATTGCGCCACGTACATGACGTGCGCCCAGCAACACCTTGTACAGCGCATAAAGCTGCTTGAGGTGCGGCACGACGTCGGCGTATTCGCCACGCAGAGCCTTGGCTTCGCTGGTCTTCGGCGCTTCCAGGATGGTGCTGACCTTGTTGTAGGTCAGGCGCGCCTGGGAGTGGATCACCGCTTCGTAGAACTGGTAGTCGGTCATTTCGCCGGTTTTGGAGATGGTCATCTCGCAGACCATGGCCAAACGGTCGACTTTCGGGTTCAGGGAGCACAGGCCGTTGGACAGCTGCTCAGGCAGCATCGGGATCACGCGCTCAGGGAAATACACGGAGTTTCCGCGCACCTGGGCTTCGTTATCCAGGGCCGAACCGATCTTCACATAGCTGGACACGTCGGCAATCGCGACGAACAACTTCCAGCCGCCGGAGAACAGGCGCAGCTTGCCAGGCTTGGCTTCGCAATAGACCGCATCGTCGAAGTCGCGAGCATCTTCGCCGTCGATAGTGACGAACGGCAGATGACGCAGGTCGATGCGTTTTTCTTTGTCTTTCTCTTCCACTTCCGGCTTGAGCTTGGCGGCTTCCTTGAGCACAGCCTGTGGCCAGACGTGAGGAATATCGTAAGTGCGCAGCGCAACGTCGATTTCCATGCCCGGCGCCATGTAGTTGCCGACCACTTCAACAATATCGCCCTGTGGCTGGAAGCGCGCCGTTGGCCAGTGGGTGATTTTCACTTCGACGAACTGGCCTACCTTGGCGGCGCCATTGCGACCCGGGGTGATCAGCACTTCCTGCTGCACCTTCGGGTTATCCGGCACCACAAAGCCGATACCGCCTTCTTCGAAGTAACGACCGACGATGGACTCGTGGGCACGGGACACCACTTCGACGATCACGCCTTCACGGCGACCACGACGGTCCAGGCCGGAAACGCGTGCCAGGGCACGGTCGCCGTCGAATACCAGGCGCATTTGCGCCGGGCTCATGAACAGGTCGTCGCTGCCGTCATCCGGGATCAGGAAGCCGAAGCCATCCCGATGGCCGGCGATGCGGCCCAGGATCAAGTCGAGCTTATCCACAGGCGCATAGGTGCCACGACGGGTGTAGATCAGTTGAGCATCGCGCTCCATGGCACGCAAACGGCGGCGCAGGGCTTCGAGCTGGTCTTCGGTGGTCAGACCGAACTCTTCAACCAACTGCTCGCGGCTAGCAGGCGAACCACGATCGGCGAGATGCGCCAGGATCAGTTCGCGGCTAGGAATAGGGTTTTCATATTTTTCCGCTTCACGAGCGGCCTCGGGATCGAGGGACTGCCAATCGGCCATTAGAGAGTTTTCACCTTGTCTATATGCGGGTTAGTTTGGCATACGCGTATTGAAACGGGAAATTTCAGGTGTCGACAAGCGTTTAAAAGGCCTTTGCAGCCCTCGGAAAGCACCTTGCATGACCATTGGCGAAATTTTCCAGGCTTTTTTCATGGCAGGGCTTTACAGCTCAAAATCGCCTCCGTATAGTGCGCGCCATCGACGACGGCAACGTTGTTGATGCTGCCCAGGTGGTGAAATTGGTAGACACGCCAGCTTCAGGTGCTGGTGATCGCAAGGTCGTGGAAGTTCGAGTCTTCTCCTGGGCACCAAATTCAGATTAAACCCGCGAAAGCGGGTTTTTTCGTTTCAGGCCTTTGATTTTTAACAAGAATATTGAATTATATTTTTGATATCAGGGGTTTACAGATTAAAAAGCGCTCCGTATAGTTCGCTCCATCAACAGCGCAAGCGTTGTTGATAATGCCCAGGTGGTGAAATTGGTAGACACGCCAGCTTCAGGTGCTGGTGATCGCAAGGTCGTGGAAGTTCGAGTCTTCTCCTGGGCACCAAATTCAGATCAAACCCGCGAAAGCGGGTTTTTTCGTTTCCGGGGTTTGAAAACCTCAGCGCTGATTTCCCCCTCGTCCGCACATGAGAAGTTTTATCGTTTATCCTTGCAATGATTTGTTGCATACAAGCGAGGAACACTTCGGATGATGATCCGCGATAACCGTCTCAAGACATCCCTTCTGCGTTGCCTGACCCTCACCCTGCTTGGCTTGACACTGCTCTCGCCCACCGCCTACTCCGCCGACAAGGTGTCCCTGACCCTGTACAACGGCCAGCACAAAGAAGTCGGCGATGAACTCGCCAAGGCTTTCGAAGCCAAGACCGGCATTCACGTCAACGTGCGCAAAGGCAGCAGCAACCAGCTCGCCAGCCAGGTCGTGGAAGAAGGCGAGCGCTCCCCTGCCGATGTGATCTACACCGAAGAATCGCCGCCGCTGAACAAACTCGGCGAGCAAGGCCTGCTGGCCAAAATTGATGCGAGCACGCTGGACGTGCTGCCCAAGGATTACGTGGGCAGCAATGGCGACTGGATGGGCGTGACCGCTCGCACCCGCGTCGTGGCCTTTAACCCCAAACTGATCGCCGAAAAAGACCTGCCCAAATCGGTACTCGATTTTGCTGGCCCCGAGTGGCAAGGCAAAGTCGGCTTTGTGCCCACCAGCGGCGCATTCCAGGAGCAAGCGGTAGCCATCATCAAATTGCACGGGCGCGAAGCCGCAGAGGAATGGCTGACCGGCCTGCGCGCCTTCGGCAAGGTGTACAGCAACAATATGGTCGCCCTCAAGGCCGTGGAAAACGGCGAAGTGGCCACCGTGCTGGTGAACAACTACTACTGGTTCGCCCTGAAGAAAGAAAAAACCAACCTGGATTCGCAGCTGCATTACTTCACCGATGGCGATGTGGGCGGCCTGATCACCGTGTCCTCGGCGGCGGCGCTCAAATCCAGCAAGCATCCCAAAGAAGCCCAGCAACTCCTGGCATTCATGGCCAGTGAAGAAGGCCAGCGCGTCATCACCAATACCTCGGCCGAATACCCGCTGCGCAAGGGCATGCAATCCAATCGCGGCCTCAAGCCGTTCAGCGAGCTGCAACCGCCGAAAGTCACCCCGGCAGACCTTGGCAATGCCGAAGAAGCCCTGGACCTGGAACGTGACGTTGGCTTGAATTGATGAACCCATCGCTTTCCGCCGCCGGGTTCATGCCCCGGCGCAAACGCCCGTCGATTTGGCTGCTGCTGCCCGTGCTGTTTCTGGTGGGCTTGAGCCTGCTGCCGCTGGTATATGTTGGGACCAAGGCCTGGCAGGCGGGCTGGGCGCAGGCGATGCACCTGCTGTGGCGGCCTTATGTATTCGGGCTGCTGCGCAACACCCTGGCGTTGATGGTTGGGGTGACGGTGGCGTGCGGCGTAATCGGCCTGTCACTGGCGTGGCTACTGGAGCGCAGTAACCTGCCGGGGCGACGCATCTGGGGCGTGATCCTGTGCCTGCCGTTCGCAGTGCCTGCGTTTGTCAGCAGCTTCACCTGGGTCTCGCTGAGCGCCAACTTAGAGGGCCTGGGCGGGGCAATCCTGGTGATGACCCTGTCCAAGTACCCGTTGGTGTTTCTGCCGGTGGCAGCGACATTGCGCAATCTTGATCCATCCCTTGAAGAGTCGGCCCGCACCCTGGGACTGAATCGCTGGGGCGTTTTTTTCCGAATTACACTGCCGCTGCTCTGGCCTTCGCTGCTGGCCGGAGCGCTGCTGATCGCGCTGCATATGCTGGTGGAATTCGGCGCGCTGTCGATCATCGGCCTGCAAACCTTTACCACCGCGATCTACCAACAGTTCGAACTGGAATTCAGCAACGCCAATGCCGCGATGCTCTCGGCGGTGCTGCTGGTGATGTGCCTGACGCTGCTGTGGCTGGAGTTGCGGGTGCGCGGCAAGGGCCGGCATGTGCGCATCGGCCAGGGCGCGGCGCGGCACGCTGAACAGGTCAAGCTGGGCAAATGGTCGACCGTGGGTCAGCTGTATTGCCTGGCGCTGGCGGTCATCGGTAGCGGCATTCCGTTGGGCATGCTCGCTTATTGGCTGGCGGTGGGTTCATCGGCGGCATTCCCGGTGGCCGAAATTGGCGAGGCATTGATGTCTTCGCTGGCATTGTCCTTGGGCGGCGCTGCGCTTTGTCTTGTATTGGCTGTGCCGGTCGGCCTGCTGGTGGTGCGCTATAAAGGCCAGCTGGCGATCTGGGCTGAGCGCCTGCCCTACCTGTTGCATGCCCTGCCAGGCCTGGTGATTGCGCTGACGCTGGTGTACTTCGCGCTGCACTATGTGCCCGCGCTGTATCAGACCTCGGCGCTGCTGCTGATTGCTTATGCGCTGTTGTTTCTGCCGCTTGCTCAAGCGCCGATTCGAACCGCACTGAACAAAGCTGCGCCGCAACTGGAAGAAGCTGCACGCACGCTGGGCGCCTCGTCCTTCAGCGCGTTTTGCCGGGTCACCTTGCCGATTATTTTCCCGGCATTGGGGGCGGCGTTTGCGCTGGTGTTTCTGGATGCGATGAAGGAGTTGACGGCGACTTTACTGCTCAGCCCGACGGGGTTGAATACCCTGGCGACTGCCGTGTGGGCGCATACCTCGAATGTTGAGTTTGCGGCGGCGGCGCCGTATGCGGCGTTGTTGATTCTGGTGTCGGGGTTGCCGGTGTACTTGCTCACTACCCGGATGTATTTGAGCCGCTGAAATAGCTTTCGCGAGCAAGCCCGCTCCCACATTCGACTGCATTCCAAAGCTGGAACCCGATCGAATGTGGGAGCGGGCTTGCTCGCGAAGAGGCCATCCCAGGCAACCTCAAGCCCGAAACTGCCCCAAACTCGCCTTCAACTGCGCCGCCAACCCATCCAGCACCTTGCCACTGGCCGTGGTTTCCACCACCGCCTGCGCGGCGCGCTCAGCCTGGGCGTGGATCACCTCGACCCGCCCACGCACCGCATGCGCGCCCTGGGCTTGATACTCGGCCGCACGCGTCGCCAGGCCAATCGCCGCATGCACTTGCTCCACAGAGGCCTGCACCGACTGTTGCAAGCGCACACTGTCGCGCAGCACCAACAACCCTTCATTCGCTTGGCGCCCGGCCTTGCCGATGGTTTCCACCGCCTCCCGTGCACCCTGCTGCAACGCCACGATATGCGCCTGGATGTCGCCGGTGGAGCTTTGGGTTTTACTCGCCAGCGCGCGTACTTCGTCCGCCACCACCGCAAAACCTCGTCCGGTCTCACCCGCGCGCGCCGCTTCAATCGCCGCGTTCAGGGCCAGCAGGTTGGTCTGCTCGGCAATCCCGTGAATCACCGTCAACACCACTTCGATCTGCTCGCTTTGCTGCGCCAACCGCTCGATCACCTGGGAACCGGCCTGCACTTGCCCCGCCAGCGCTTCGATCAGGCTGCCGACCTCCGCCGAGGTCCGCGAGTTTTCATCCGTGGCCTGGCGAATATCCACCACCTGCTGCAACGCCGCCTGCATCGCATGGCTTTCGGCCTGGGCCTCATCGGCCATTTGCGAAAGCGCGCGCAGGCTTTCGGCAACTTCGTCGCGCTGCAAACCGGCCGCCTTGTCAGCCCCGGCATTGCGCAGGGTCATGGCGCCGATTTCGACGCCGGTGCGCTGAGCCACATCGCCCGCCTCACGCACGATCGGCTGCAACTTATCCACAAAGCGATTGACCGCCGAGGCCATGTCGCCGATTTCGTCTTTGCTGTTGATCTGCACTCGCTTGGTGAGGTCGCCCTCGCCCGCCGCCAGGTCGTCCATTGCGACAATCAACAGCTTCAGCCGATTGACCACACGGCGTCCCAGCACGATGGCGATCAGCAGCAATACGCCAAACCCGACAATGGCGAGCCCCATGCCGATGCGCCAGCGCAGCGCTCCTGCCGCGTCCTGCACGGCGCTGCTGGTGTTGGCGGTCATCTGGGTGGCGGTGGCTTGCGCCGATTGCAGGCGCGCACCCATGGCCGCTGCGCTGTCGGCGGCGGCGCCCTTGAGGCTGTCACCGACCAACTGATCACTGCTGGCGATCAAGGCAGCAAAGCGCTTGTCCAGCGCTGCCAGGTCAGCCTCTACCGCTTTGGTCGAGACACCCATGCGGACTTTGCCGATCTCGGTGCCATTGGGACTGATCGAAGCTTCGACGTAGAACACCGAAGGGTCGTTTTTAGCCGCATCCAGGACTTTATCCAAGGCTCGGTCGCCCTTGCCCTTGTCCAGCAGCGCCTGGTTGATCGGGTTTTCGCGGTTGAGATAACGGGTCAGGTGCTCGCCAGCCGCGTCGTCATACACCACGAACAACACGTTGGGATTACGCTGGGCACGCCGGGCAAACTCCGACAACGTCGGTACGTCGCTGTCCCACATGGCGCGCGGCGCCACCGACGCCAGCAGTTGGGCCATGTCATTGGCCGAATCCTGCAGGTCTTTTTCCAGGGTCGCACGCAGTTGCTTCTGCTCCTCTTGCAGGCGTGTGGAAAGCCCTGCGGTCAGACGCTGGCGCGTGCTCGAAGACAGGCTGTCCAGGCTCGAGGTGACTTCCTTGCCGGCTTGCACCAGCTCGCCAGAGAGTTTCTGGCTGTCGGTATCCAGGCGGCTGCTTAAGTCCGCTTCCAACGCCGTCACGGTGCTTCGCGTCAGGGCAACGGCCACCAGCACTTGCACCAAAAGAGCGATACCTAGGGTAACGAACACCGGCCGCAACAGCCGGCTTTGTAACAATGAGAGAACGGCAGACACGGTAAATCCCTCCACCACGGGTGCCATTAATTTGATAGCACCGCGAAAGGAAGAACCATAGCAAGGGTCGTGCCGATTGCCAGCCAGGCACGAAAAAGGGCTCCCTAAGGAGCCCTTTTGCTTTTTACATCAACAGCTTGTTAAGCGAACGGGTGACGCAGAACGATGGTCTCGTTGCGGTCCGGGCCTGTCGAAATAATGTCGATCGGCGCGCCGATCAGCTCTTCAACACGCTTGATGTAGGCACGGGCGTTGGCCGGCAGCTCTTCCAGGGTCTTGGCGCCCACGGTCGATTCGGTCCAGCCCGGCACTTCTTCGTACACAGGCTGCAGGCCTACGTAGCTGTCAGCGTCGGTCGGTGCAACGTCCTTGCCTTCTGCGTCTTTGTAGCCGATGCAGATGTTGATGGTTTCCAGGCCGTCGAGTACGTCCAGCTTGGTCAGGCAGATGCCCGAGATGCTGTTCACATCGATAGCGCGGCGCAGGATAACGGCGTCGAACCAGCCGCAACGACGGGCACGGCCGGTGGTAGCACCAAACTCGTGACCTTGCTTGGCCAGGTGTGCACCGACTTCGTCGAACAGCTCAGTCGGGAACGGGCCCGAACCCACGCGCGTGGTGTAAGCCTTGGTGATGCCCAGGATGTAGTCCAGGAACATCGGACCAACGCCCGAACCGGTAGCAACGCCACCCGCGGTGGTGTTGGAGCTGGTCACGTACGGGTAGGTGCCGTGGTCGATGTCGAGCAACGAACCTTGGGCGCCTTCGAACATGATGTCTTTGCCGGCGCGACGCAGGTCGTGCAGCTCGGCGGTCACGTCCAGCATCAGCGGCTTGAGCAGCTCGGCGTATTCCTTGCACTCGGCCAGGGTCTTTTCGAACTCAATGGCCGGCTCTTTGTAGTAACCCACCAGCATGAAGTTGTGGTAATCCACCAGTTCACGCAGCTTGTCTTCAAAGCGCGGCATGTTGAGCAGGTCGCCCACACGCAGGCCACGACGTGCAACCTTGTCTTCGTATGCCGGGCCGATGCCGCGACCGGTGGTGCCGATCTTCAGCTCGCCACGCGCCTTTTCACGGGCCTGGTCCAGCGCAACGTGGAAGGACAGGATCAGCGGGCAGGACGGGCTGATACGCAGGCGCTCGCGCACCGGTACGCCTTTCTCTTCCAGCTTGGTGATCTCACGCAGCAGGGCGTCAGGTGCAACCACCACGCCGTTGCCGATCAGGCACTGCACGCCTTCGCGCAGCACGCCCGACGGGATCAGGTGCAAGACGGTTTTTTCGCCATCGATGACCAGGGTGTGGCCAGCGTTGTGGCCACCTTGGTAGCGCACTACGGCGGCAGCATGTTCGGTCAGCAGATCAACGATCTTGCCTTTGCCCTCATCACCCCATTGGGTGCCCAGGACTACGACATTCTTACCCATAACACTTGTCCTCATTCGCGCAAACTTGGTGCCGGCGATGGCCGGCAGGAAAACTCAAGAAGCCAGTGGCGATACTTGCCAAAGCCCGTTCTGCAGAATCAATTGCCGGTCGCAGTCCGCATCACGGGCGGCGGCCAATGGCTGCCCAGGCAAAGCCTGGACAACACGCTGACCCTCACTGCGCAACTGGCAAACCTGCTGCCAGAGTGCTGCGTCCGTACTGTCGGGCATCCAGATGCCACCAGACGGCAGCTCGACCTCAGCACGCCCCAGGGTCACCAGGGTTTTCAAATCGGTAGAAAAGCCAGTCGCCGGACGTGCGCGACCAAAATCAGCGCCGATATCGTCATAACGACCGCCTTGGGCGATGGCCTGGCCAACGCCCGGTACAAACACGGCGAACACCACACCGGTGTGGTAGTGGTACCCGCGTAACTCACCCAGGTCGAAATACAGCGGCAACTCGGGGAAGCGCGCCGACAACTGCTCGGCAATCGCAAACACATCATCCAGCGCAGCCAATACCGGCGCCGGCGCATTGGCCAGGCGCTCACGGGCAGCCGCCAGCACTTCACGGCCACCGCACAGGTTCACCAGGGCGCGCAGCATGTCGGCCAGGTCCGCAGGCACGCCTGCGGTCAGGGCGATCACTTCATCGATAGCCTTGCGCTGCAGGGCATCGAACAACTGTTGCTCCACTTCACCGGACAAACCGGCCGCACGGGCCAGGCCACGATAGATACCGACGTGGCCCAGGTCCATGTGTACATCCGGCACATCGGCCAGTTGCAGCATGGCCAGCATCAGGCTGATCACTTCAACGTCGCTGCTCGGGCTGGCATCACCGTACAACTCGGCGCCCAACTGGATCGGGCTGCGCGACGACGACAACGCACGCGGCTGAGCATGCAGCACGCTGCCGGCGTAGCACAGGCGGCTCGGGCCTTCGCGGCGCAGGGTGTGCGCATCGATGCGCGCCACTTGCGGCGTGATGTCGGCACGGAACCCCATTTGCCGGCCCGATTGCGGGTCGATGACCTTGAAGGTGCGCAGATCCAGGTCCTGGCCCGCGCCGGTCAGCAGGGATTCCAGGTACTCGATATGGGGGGTCACGACAAACTCGTAACCCCAGCTCTGGAACAGATCCAACACCTGGCGACGCGCTACTTCAATGCGCGCAGCTTCTGGTGGCAGTACTTCTTCGATGCCATCTGGCAGCAGCCAGCGGTCTACCGTTGCCATTATGCCATTCCCCTATGATCCGGGCGGCCAGCCCTCGGCCGAGCCTTGAGTGAAGCAGAAAATACCCACGCTTTGCATAATCCACGCGCAAGAGCGACGTGACGAACGGCCTGCCAGCGGCCTCGTCGGGCACTTTCCTCGAAAAACCTGTGGCGTCTGCCGAATCAAACATGCAGACGCAAAAAAGCCGGGAATTTCCCGGCTGCCGCATCATACACCCGTTTTCTGAAAGGATCACCCCGCCAGGCATTTTAGCCGCCCGACGGAGTGCGCCCTAAAGTCACAGGCTTGGTTACTTGGACTTTTCCAGGTAGCGGAAGAAGTCGCTGCTTGGGTCCAGCACCATGACGTCGGTTTTGTTCGCGAAGCTTTCACGGTAGGCACGCAGGCTACGGTAGAACGCGTAGAACTCCTGGTCCTGGCCGTAAGCCTTGGCGTAGATCGCCGCAGCCTGGGCATCACCATCACCACGGGCCTCTTCAGACTCGCGATAAGCCTCTGCCAGCAGTACACGGCGCTGACGGTCGGCATCCGCACGGATCCCTTCAGCCAACTCGTTACCTTTGGCGCGATGCTCACGGGCTTCACGCTCACGCTCGGTGCTCATACGCTCGAACACGCTGCGGTTCACTTCCTTCGGCAGATCGATAGCCTTGACCCGAACATCAACCACTTCGATGCCCAGCTCTTTTTCTGCCATCGTGTTCAGCGAACGGGTGATGTCAGCCATCAGCGCATCACGTTCACCCGATACCACCTCGTGCAGGGTGCGTTTACCAAACTGGTCACGCAGGCCCGATTCCAGACGACGCGACAAACGCTCGTCGGCAATCTGCTTGAGGCCGGAGGTCGCGGTGTAGAAGCGCTCGGCATCCTTGACGCGCCACTTGGCGTAGGCGTCAACCATCACGGCTTTCTTTTCCAGGGTCAGGAAGCGCTGTGTCGGTGCATCCAGGGTCATCAGGCGGCCGTCGAACTTGCGCACCTGGTTCACGTAGGGGACTTTCACATGCAGGCCCGGCTGGACATCCGCCTGCACCACACGACCGAATTGCAGCAACACCGCGCGCTCGGTCTGAGACACGATGTAGAAGCAGTTCCAGGCAGCGATGACCACGACGACGCCCACAATCAGGGCGGTCAGCGATTTATTGCTCATCAACGACTCTCCCTGGTACGTGTTTGCTGTTGCAGCAAGTCAGCGGCCGCACGGGCGCTCGCTTCGTTGGCAGCGGCATTCGAGCTGCTCGACGGTGCGCTGGTGCCGCTACGACCACCTTCGATCATCTTGTCCAGCGGCAGGTACAGCAGGTTGTTCTGCCCACCTTTGCTGCCGGTCACGAGAACCTTGCTGGTGTTGCTGAAGACTTCCTGCATGGTGTCCAGGTACAAACGCTCACGCGTGACTTCCGGAGCCTTGCGGTACTCGGCAACCAGTTTGGTAAAGCGGTCCGCCTCACCCTTGGCGCGGGAGACCACTTCGTCGCGATAACCGTTGGCATCTTCAAGGATGCGCTGGGCCTGACCACGGGCTTCCGGCACGACGCCGTTGGCGTAGGTTTCAGCCTGGTTGCGCGAACGCTGCTCGTCTTCACGGGCGCGGATCACGTCATCAAAGGCTTCCTGCACTTCGCGCGGTGCCGCTGCGCTCTGTACGTTCACCTGAGTCACCGTGATGCCGGTGCGATAGGTATCGAGGAACCGTTGCAGGCGCTCCTTGATTTCGCTGGCCATCAATTCACGACCTTCGGTCAGCACCTGGTCCATGGCGGTGGAACCCACCACGTGGCGCAGGGCGCTTTCGGTTGCGTGTTGCAGGCTGATTTCCGGCTGATCAACGTTCAGCACGAAGTCCTGCAGGTTGCTGATCTTGTACTGCACGGTCAGCGGCACTTCGACGATGTTCTCGTCTTCGGTCAGCATCTGGCCCTGCTTGGTGTAGGCACGCTCACGCGTGACGTTCTCCATGTACTTCTTGTCGATCGGCGGGAAATAGATGTTCAGGCCTGGCCCGACAGTCTCGTAGTACTTGCCGAAGCGCAGCACCACGGCCTGCTCCTGCTCGTCCACCACGTACACGGCGCTGTACAGCCACACGGCTGCGAGCACGACAAGCCCAAGGCCCAGCAGGCCGTAGCCGCCGCCCTTGCTTGTGCGACCGCCGTCGTCACCACCACCGCGTTTTTTTCCACCACCGAACAACCCATTCAGGCTTTCCTGCAGCTTTCGGAAGGCCTCGTCGAGATCTGGTGGCCCCTTGCGGTCGCCATTATTGCGGCGTTTACCACCCCAAGGATCCTGATTATTCGAGTTGCCACCCGGCTCATTCCAAGCCATAGCGCTCTCCATCTGATAAAGCAAAGACGCACCCACGGCGCGCCGACCAATGCTACAGAATGCCTGCTACTGCGGCACAACCGCTTTCGGAGGCTTTTATTGCAAAGTGTGTTGTTCGATGAACTCCGTCGGTACTACACCTTCACGGCTGACCAGCCGATTCAGCTCCGAGCGCGGCAATCGAACGGCCAGCAAGCTGACACCTTCTTCGTCGTATTCTTCTTTCTGTACGGCGCCCAGTTCGAAAAACTGTGCACGCAGTCGAGCAAAACGTTGCGGCAAGCGCAAGGTGCCGACAAACAAATCGCTGCCCAACAACTCGGCAATCGCCTGTTCAAGCAACTCCAAACCACTACCATCGCGCGCCGACAGCCAGACCCGCTGGGGCTTGCCGTCTTCATCGCGCTGGATTTGCGGCTCAACGCCCTCAAGCAAATCGAGTTTGTTATAGACCTCAAGGATCGGCAAGTCCTGTGCACCAATCTCGCCCAGCACCACCATCACCTGCTCGATCTGCAGCATGCGATCCGGTTCGGCCGCATCGATCACGTGCAACAGCAGGTCGGAATTGCTCGACTCTTCGAGCGTAGACCGAAACGCTTCGACCAGCTTGTGCGGCAAGTGACGAATGAAACCTACGGTATCGGCAAGGACAATCGGCCCCAGGTCGTCGATGTCCAGACGGCGCAAGGTCGGGTCGAGGGTCGCGAACAGTTGGTCGGCCGCGTACACGTCGGATTTCGTCACGTTGTTGAACAGCGTGGATTTGCCGGCGTTGGTATAGCCCACCAGGGACACGGTAGGGATGTCCGCACGCGAGCGGCCACGGCGTGATTGTTCACGCTGGCTGCGTACTTTTTCCAGGCGCCCCTTGATCTGGCGCAGGCGTACCCGCAGCAGACGTCGGTCGGTTTCCAGCTGGGTTTCACCCGGGCCGCGCATGCCGATGCCACCACCTTGACGCTCAAGGTGAGTCCAGCCACGCACCAGCCGGGTGCTCATGTGGTCAAGCTGGGCCAGTTCTACCTGGAGCTTGCCTTCATGGGTACGGGCGCGCTGGGCGAAAATATCGAGAATCAGACCGGTGCGGTCGATCACGCGACACTCGAAAACACGTTCGAGGTTACGTTCCTGACTGGGCGTGAGGGTGTGATTGAAGATCACCAGATCGGCTTCTTCGGCGTGAACCAGGTCGCGCAGTTCCTCGACCTTGCCGCTGCCAATCAGGTATTTGGCGGTTGGCCGATGACGCGGTACGTTAAAAAACGCAACGGTCTCGGCGCCGGCCGAATTTGCCAACTCCTGAAACTCCTGCGGATCTTCGCGCGCCTCAGGGTCCTGTCCATCCAAGTGAACGAGGATTACTCGCTCACCACCACCGTGGCGCTCAAAGAACAAAGGAGACTCCTATCAGGCGTTACCTGGCTCAGCGTCACCCTGTTCATCACCTGCTGCGCTAGGCAGACGGATTGGACGAACTGGAACGACTGTCGAGATAGCGTGCTTGTAAACCATCTGGCTGACGGTGTTTTTCAGCAGGATCACGAACTGGTCGAACGATTCGATCGTGCCCTGCAGCTTGATACCGTTGACCAGGTAGATGGAAACCCCAACTTTCTCTTTACGTAAAGTATTCAAGTAAGGGTCTTGTAGCGAATGCCCTTTTGACATGTGCCGCACTCCTTTAAGGATCAATAATAAAATTCGGAAAATAGATAGCTCATGGCCGTCACACCCCCAAGGATAGACGGCAATTGCAAGGACTCAGCTCAATATGGAGACCGATCCCAAGTATTTCAAGGCGCGTGACAGATTGTCGCTGTCCAGGCTGTCCAACCAGTGCAAATCGCTCCAGTTGCGCAGCCAGGTGAACTGGCGCTTCGCCAATTGGCGCGTGGCAATGATGCCGCGCTCCTGCATTTCGGCTGACGTCAGCTTGCCATCCAGATGTTCCCAGACTTGGCGGTAGCCTACAGCACGTATCGAAGGCAACCCGGCATGCAGGTCACCTCGGGAACGCAGTGCTACGACCTCGTCCACAAACCCCTGTTCCAACATAATTGTGAATCTTTGTGCAATTCGTTCATGCAACACCTGGCGATTTGCCGGAGCAATGGCCAGATTCGCCACAGTATAGGGCAATTGTGACTGTCCAGATGCGCCTGCATCAGCACTTTGCGCAGTTTGTTTCAGCCTGTGTTCAGTCATGGTCTGGCCGCTCACCCGCCAGACTTCCAGGGCGCGACTGAGGCGCTGGGGGTCATTGGGGTGAATGCGCGCAGCGGAAACCGGGTCAACGGCCGCCAACTGGTCGTGCAGGGCTTGCCAGCCGAGGCGTGCAGCCTCTTCCTCAATTTCGCCGCGCACCTGGGCGTCGGCCGCCGGCATATCCGCCAAGCCTTCCTGCAAAGCCTTGTAGTAGAGCATCGTACCGCCCACCAGCAGCGGAATATTGCCCCGCGCGGTGATTTCGGCCATGGCGGCCAGGGCGTCGGTACGGAAATCGGCGGCGGAATAACTCTCGGCCGGGTCGATGATGTCAATCAACCGGTGTGGATACTGTGCCAACAGTTCTTTTGAAGGCTTGGCGGTGCCGATGTCCATGTCCCGGTAAACCAGGGCAGAGTCGACACTGATCAGCTCGCAGGGCAGCACTTTGGTCAACTCGATGGCCAGGTCGGTCTTGCCGGCGGCCGTAGGGCCCATCAGGAAGATGGCGGGGGGCAAGGCACTCATCAACGGCCGCGCAAGAACAGTTTGTCCAAGTCGTCCAGGCCCATTTGGGTCCAGGTCGGTCGGCCATGGTTGCATTGCCCGCTGCGCTCGGTGTTTTCCATGTCGCGCAGCAAGCCGTTCATTTCCGGCAAGGCCAGGCGGCGGTTGGCACGGATTGCACCGTGGCAGGCCATGGTGCCGAGCAGTTCGTTGATATGCGCCTGGATGCGGTCACTGGTGCCGTATTCCATCAGGTCGGCCAGCACGTCGGCCACCAGGCGATTGGCTTCGGCTTGCTTGAGCAAGGCGGGAATCTGGCGAATAGCCAGGGTTTCCGGGCCCAGGCGTTGCAGTTCGAAGCCCAGTTTCTGGAACACACTGTGGTGTTCCTCGGCGCAATCGGCCTCACGCTGGCTCACCGCCAGGGATTCCGGCACCAACAACGGCTGGCCGCTCAGACCTTCACTGGCCATGGCGATCTTCAAGCGCTCGTACATGATCCGCTCGTGGGCGGCGTGCATGTCCACCAGCACCAGGCCGTGGGCGTTTTCGGACAGGATGTAAATGCCCTTGAGCTGAGCCAGCGCATAACCCAAGGGCGGAATATCACCGCCGCCGTCTGGCAACGCCACAGCGCCCGGCTCGGCCCCCGGCAGCGGTGCAAAAAATTCGCGATAGGCGGCCTGGGCCTCAGCTACCGGCACAGCCGACTGCGGACGTGGCGTGTATTGGTACTGATAACCCGCGCCCGAACCGGAACCCGGCGCCGTATAGGAAGGCTGCGGCTGCGGCGATTGCAGCAGGTTGGCGGCCAGGCTCATTTCGCCCTGAGGGCCAAACTCGCCGGCCTCCGGACCGCTGGGCCTTACCACCGCCGTCACAATCGGCGCAGACAACTGATCATCCGGGCGCACATCGCCCAAGGCGCGGTGCAGCGTGCCGTAGAGGAAGTCATGCACCATGCGCCCGTCACGGAAACGCACTTCGTGCTTGGTTGGGTGCACGTTGACGTCGACCACCGACGGGTCGACCTCAAAGAACAGTACAAATGTCGGATGCCGCCCGTTGAACAACACATCGCGATACGCCTGGCGCACCGCGTGGGCCACCAGTTTGTCGCGTACCGCACGGCCATTCACAAAGAAATACTGCAAGTCCGCCTGACTGCGGGAGAAGGTCGGCAAGCCCACCCAGCCCCACAGCCGCAAGCCATTGCGCTCAATCTCAATTGGCAACGCCTGCTCCAGGAAGCCTGCGCCGCAGATCGCCGAGACCCGCCGAGCACGCGCAGCGTCGTCATGGGCTTCGTGCAGGCTGAGGATGGTTTTGCCGTTGTGGCGCAAATGAAACGCCACATCAAAGCGCGCCAAGGCCAGACGCTTGATGACTTCTTGCAGGTGATCGAATTCGGTTTTTTCGGCCTTGAGGAATTTGCGTCGCGCGGGCGTGTTGAAAAACAGGTCGCGAACTTCAACCGAAGTCCCCACCGGATGCGCGGCCGGCTGCACACGGGGCGCCATGTCACGGCCTTCGGTTTCCACCTGCCAGGCTTGCTCGGCGCTGCGAGTACGCGAAGTCAGGGTCAGGCGCGCTACGGAGCTGATGGAGGCCAAGGCCTCACCACGAAAACCCAGGCTCATTACCCGCTCAAGGTCTTCGAGGTCACGAATCTTGCTGGTGGCGTGACGCGCGAGAGCCAGCGGCAGGTCATCCGAGGAGATCCCACTGCCGTCATCGCGCACCCGCAGCAGCTTGACGCCGCCCTGCTCCACATCGACGTCAATGCGCTTCGCACCGGAGTCGATGCTGTTTTCCAGCAACTCCTTGATCACCGACGCCGGGCGCTCAACCACCTCACCCGCGGCAATCTGGTTGGCGAGGCGCGGGCTGAGCAGTTCGATGCGTGAACCGCTATTCAAAACCGATTCGCTCATTACTGCGCCGCCAATTCAGTGCCAGGGATGGTCAACACCTGGCCGACTTTCAATTCATCGGTCTTCAGGTTATTGGCGCTGCGCAAGGTCGCGGCCGATACCTGGAAACGCACGGCCAGCATGGCCAGGGTGTCGCCGGGCTGCACGCGATGGTCACGCGGGCCTTGGGCGATTTTGCCGGAATCACGCAGCCAGGCAATGTAGGTGCCCGGCGGCGGGTTCTGCTGGAAGAACTGGCGAATACCGGCGCTGATCGAACGCGCCAGCGCCTGCTGGTGGCTGGAACTGGCCAATTTCGAGGCTTCATTGGAGTTGGAGATAAACCCGGTTTCCACCAGGATCGACGGGATATCCGGCGACTTCAACACCATGAACCCAGCCTGCTCCACGCGCTGTTTGTGCAGGGACGTGACGCGGCCAATATTGCTCAGGACTTTCTGGCCGACGTTCAAGCTGGAGGTCAGCGAAGCGGTCATCGACAGGTCGAGCAATACGCCGGCGAGCATTTTGTCTTTGTCGTCGAGGGATACGTTGCCGGCCCCGCCGATCAAGTCGGAACGGTTTTCGCTGTCCGCCAGCCAGCGTGCGGTTTCGGACGTAGCGCCACGGTCCGACAAGGCAAATACCGAGGCACCGAAGGCCGCTGTAGACGGCGCGGCGTCGGCGTGGATCGACACGAACAGATCGGCGCCCTTCTTGCGGGCGATTTCGGTACGGCCACGCAGCGGGATGAAGTAGTCGCCGGTACGGGTCAGCTCTGCGCGGTAGCCTTTCATGCCATTGACCTGGCGCTGCAGTTCACGGGCGATGGCCAATACCACGTCCTTCTCATGCTGGCCGCGCGAGCCGGAGGCGCCCGGGTCTTCACCACCGTGGCCGGCGTCGATCACCACAATAATGTCGCGTTTGCCCGCAGGCGCCGGTGGTGGCGGCGGCAACTTGACCTGCGGCTGCGCCGGGTTGACCGGCACGGCCGGCACCGTCGCAACACTCGGGGTTGGCGCAGGCGACGGGTTGGCATCGGCGGGGTTGTCGAACAGGTCGACCACCAGCCGGTTGCCGTATTGGGCATTAGGCGCCAGTACGAAGCTTTTCGGGGTCACGGCCTTTTTCAGGTCGATGACCACACGCAGATCGGTCGGCGTGCGCTGGGCCGAGCGCATCGCGGTGATCGGGGTATTGGCGGTGGAGACTTTCAGCGGCGCGCCGAGGGTGGCACCGTTGATGTCGATTACCAGGCGATCGGGCGCCGTCAGGGTAAAGACGCTGTGCTGGACCGGGCCAGACAGGTCGAACACCAGTCGCGTGTTATCCGGCGCTCGCCACAGGCGAACACTTTTCACCTGTGAAGCAGCCAGAGCATTGAAAGTCATTGCCGCAAGCAACACCCCTACGACAGCAACCATCGCGCGAAAGCGCATACCTAACCCCACCAATTTTATTTGAATTCCAATGCCAGGGCCGCGCACCAAGACTGGCCTCGCGCACTCTGGGGCAACAACTTCAGCTGACGTCCATGCTCATGCGGCGTAATGGTAATGGTCAGGTCCGGCTTTGGCAAAAAGCCTGTGCCTTTATCTGGCCACTCGATCAGGCACAGTGCATCTTCATCGAAGTAATCACGGATGCCCATGTACTCCAGTTCTTCGGGATCGACCAGCCGATACAGGTCAAAGTGAAAGGCGCGAACTGCACCGATCTCGTAGGGTTCGACCAAGGTGAACGTCGGGCTTTTTACCGCGCCCGCGTGGCCCAGCCCACGAATAATCCCCCGCGACAGCGTGGTTTTGCCCGCGCCCAGGTCGCCTTCAAGGAAAATCAGCCCCGCGCCGGCCGTAACCTGGGCAATACGCTGACCCAACGCGACCATGGCGTCTTCATCAGCCAGAAAAAGGCTTACTTCAGGCACGGCGACTGCTCCTCCAGCAATTGACGAATGGCGGGTATCAAGTCGCTGGCGGCCAGGCCGCGACCATAAGTGCCTTGGCGATCCCCCGCCGTGGCGTGCAACCACACGGCCAGGCAGCTTGCCTCATAGGCGAGCATGCCTTGGGCCAGCAATGCACCTACCAAGCCGCTCAACACATCCCCCAAACCGGCGGTCGCCATCGCCGGGTGGCCTTGGTCACAGCGCGAAACACGACCGTCCGGGCTGGCAATCAAACTGCCAGCACCCTTGAGGATAGCCACTGCATTGAATGTCTGGCTTAAAGCGCGCGCCACGTTAAGGCGATCGGCCTGAACCTCGGCTGTCGTGATGCCCATCAACCGCGCCGCCTCACCGGGATGCGGCGTGATTACGCTGTTGGCCGGCAGGTTTACACCGCCTGCGGCCAGCTGGTTCAAGGCATCGGCATCCCAGACTTGCGGCTGCCGGGCGTTGGCGGCAACCGACAGCAGGCTTTTGCCCCAGGACGCTGCGCCCAGGCCGGGCCCGATAACGATCACCGAGATTTTCTCCAGCAGCCCAATCAACTGATTGGCTGAACTCACGCCGACGGTCATCACCTCCGGCAAGCGTGCGAGTGCAGCCGGCACGTGTTCCGGGCGAGTCGCCAACGAAACCATGCCCGCGCCACTGCGCAAGGCGCTTTCGGCGCTGAGCAACGCAGCACCGCCAAAGCCATGGTCGCCGCCGATGACCAGCAGGTGGCCGAACTGGCCTTTATGGGCGTCCGGGGAACGTGCAGCCAGTTGCGGCAAATGCCCGTGCAATAGCGGCTGTACGTCGGTAATTGTGTGTTTTGTCTGCGGCATGCGTCTTCAAGCTCCGATGTCTGGCAGAATTATACGCATCTAACCTGTGGTTTCCCGTGTCTCATGCCCGCAATTACTTCCGATCTGTCCGCCCTCGCCCAATCGATCAAAGACTGGGGCCGCGAGCTGGGCTTTCAACAAGTCGGCATCAGCGGCCTGGACCTGGCCGAGCATGAGCAGCACCTGCAACGCTGGCTCGACGCGGGCTACCACGGCGAGATGGAATACATGGGCGCCCATGGCAGCAAACGCTCGCACCCCGAAGAACTGGTGCCGGGCACCCTGCGCGTGGTCTCGCTGCGCATGGATTATCTGCCAGGCGACACGCAAATGGCGCAGTTGCTGGCCAAGCCAGAAAAAGCCTACATCTCCCGTTACGCCCTGGGCCGCGATTACCACAAGCTGATCCGCAAGCGCGTGCAACAGCTGGCCGACCGTATCCAGGCACAGATCGGCCCGTTTGGCTTTCGGGCCTTTGTCGACAGCGCGCCCGTGTTGGAAAAAGCCATTGCCGAACAAGCCGGCCTGGGCTGGATCGGCAAAAACACCCTGGTACTCAATCGCAAGGCCGGCAGTTACTTCTTCCTCAGCGAACTGTTTGTCGATTTGCCCTTGCCGGTGGACGCGCCCCACACCACCGAGCATTGCGGCCGCTGCACCGCGTGCCTGGATATATGCCCCACCAATGCCTTCGTCGGCCCTTATGTGCTCGACGCGCGGCGCTGCATTTCCTACCTGACCATCGAACTCAAGAGTGCGATCCCCGAGGACCTGCGCCCACTGATCGGCAATCGGGTGTTCGGCTGCGATGACTGTCAGATCGTTTGCCCGTGGAATCGTTTCGCCCGATCCACGGCCGAGAGCGATTTCAAGCCACGGCACAATCTGGATAACGCAGAACTGGCCGAATTGTTTATGTGGGACGAGGATAAATTCCTCAGCAGCACCGAAGGCTCGCCCCTACGCCGCGCCGGTTATGAGCGCTGGCTGCGCAACCTGGCAGTGGGCCTGGGCAACGCACCGTCGAGCATCCCGGTGCTCGAAGCCTTGAAAGCACGCCGCGATTATCCGTCCGAGTTGGTGCGTGAACATGTGGAATGGGCGCTCAACCAGCACGCTACGCGCTAGTGCACGTCGTCGTTGTAGACGAACTTGGGCATTTCCCAGTGAAAACGGATCGCCAGCAGGCGTAATAAAAAGCCGCTGAACAAGGTCAGCAAAATCGCCTGCTCGCTGGGTAGTTGCAGATACAGGCACAGCATGTAGAACCAGGCGGCGAGGAACGACACGCTGGCGTACAGCTCACGACGAAAGATCAACGGAATGTCGTTACAGAAGATATCCCGCAGGATGCCGCCGAATACGCCCGTGATCACGCCGCTGACCGATGCCACCAGCATGCCGTGGCCCATTTCCAAGGCAGTCATGCAGCCGATCAGGGTAAACGCCACCAGGCCCAAGGCGTCCAACGCCAGGAACAGCGAGCGCAGGCGGCGCATCAGCGGCGCAATAAAGATCGTCACCAATGCCGCGATGGAGGTCAGCACCAGGTATTCCGGGTGTTTGACCCAGGTCAGCGGGTAATGCCCCAACAGCACATCGCGCACCGAACCACCGCCCAGCGCGGTGACGCAGGCGATCAGCACCACGCCAAACCAGTCCATGCCACGGCGCCCGGCGGACAGCGCGCCGGTCATGGCTTCAGCGGTGATGGCGATGAGGTAGAGCATCAACAGCATGATGGCGATCCTTGCAAATAGGCGCGCATTCTAATCATTGGGTGATGGCACCAAAAGGGGGCGCATGGCGAAAGACCGTGTCGCGCCCTTCGCGAGCAAGCCCGCTCCCACATTTAACCGCATTCCAAAGGTGGAACTCGGTTAAATGTGGGAGCGGGCTTGCTCGCGAAGGCGCCAGGCCAGGCACCAAAGATTCAAGCCTTGATGAAATGCTTGCGGTAATGCTGCAACTCGGCGATCGACTCGCGAATATCATCCAGCGCCAAATGCGTGCTGCCCTTATGGAAGCTGTCCTTAACCTCCGGCGCCCAGCGCGCCGCCAGCTCTTTCAAGGTGGACACATCCAGGTTGCGGTAGTGGAAGTAGCTTTCCAGCCCCTTCATGTGCGTATAAAGGAAGCGACGATCCTGGCAGATGCTGTTACCACAGATCGGCGACTTGCCCTTGGGCACCCACTTTTCAAGGAAGGCGATGGTTTCAGCTTCGGCGTCGCGCATGCTGATACGGCTGTCGCGCACGCGCTGGGTCAGGCCGGAGTTGCCGTGGGTGCGGGTGTTCCACTCGTCCATGGTGGCCAGCACGGCGTCGCTGTGGTGGATGGCGATCACCGGACCTTCGGCCAAGGTATTGAGGTTGCTGTCGGTGACAATGGTCGCCATCTCGATGATGACGTCGGTGTCGGGGTTCAGACCGGTCATTTCCAGATCGATCCAAATCAGGTTCTGTGGGTTTTGCATGGCTTGATTCTCTTGGCCCTTGGCTTAGCTGCGCAGTTTAGCAGGCGGGGGCGTGCTAGACTCGCGACCGTTTTACCCAACCTTTGCATTATCGACACGGAACACCAATGGCCAAACGCCAGCTCAATCGCCGCCAAAACTGGCGCATCGAAAAGATTCAAGGTGAACGCGCCGCTCGCGCCGCCAAACGTGAATCCTCCGCCGTGGAAGCGCTCGAGGGCGGCGACCTGGGGCCTGAACAAACGGGCCTGGTGATCGCGCACTTTGGTGTGCAGGTCGAAGTCGAGGCGCTCGAAGGCGAACTCGCAGGTTCGGTGTCGCGCTGCCACCTGCGCGCCAACCTGCCTGCGCTGGTCACCGGCGACAAGGTCGTGTGGCGTGCCGGCAACCAGGGCATCGGCGTGATCGTCGCCCAACTGCCGCGCACCACCGAACTGCGCCGGCCCGACAGTCGTGGCCAGCTCAAGCCAGTGGCGGCCAACGTCGACATGATCGTGATCGTGTTCGCACCGTTGCCCGAGCCGCATGCCAACCTGATCGACCGCTACCTGGTCGCAGCCGAGCATGCCGGCATTCGCCCGCTGCTGTTGCTGAACAAATTCGACCTGATCGACGAACAGAACGCCCCGGCGCTCAACGCATTGCTGGCGGTCTACCGCACGCTGGGTTACCCGGTACTGGAAGTGTCGGCGCATCACGGCAATGGCATGGAACAGCTGCAACAGCAGTTGGACGGGCGCATCAGCGTGTTCGTCGGCCAGTCGGGCGTGGGCAAGTCGTCGCTGGTCAACAGCCTGCTGCCGGAAGTCGACACCCGCGTTGGCCCGCTGTCGGAACTGTCCGGCCAGGGCACGCACACCACCACCACCGCGCGGCTGTTCCACTTCCCCGGCGGCGGTGAGTTGATCGACTCCCCAGGCATCCGTGAATTCGGCCTCGGCCACGTCAGCCGCAGTGATGTGGAAGCGGGCTTCATCGAGTTCAACGACCTGATCGGCACCTGCCGCTTCCGCGACTGCAAACACGACCGCGAGCCGGGCTGTGCGTTGCTCAAGGCCCTGGAAGATGGGCGTGTGCAGCAGCAGCGAATGAACAGCTATCGGTCGATTATTGCGAGCTTGCCGGAGAGCAGCTATTAACGATCCATGTCTTGATACACATAAACCAGGGTACTGAGCGCCCTAGTCCATTGATTTAATGGGAGCAGGCATCAAGAATCCGGACCTACTGGGTGGCTCATACGCACAAGCCAGCTTGTATTCGGATTTCTCGATGCGCATAATTGCTCCGTCACCAGCGAAAGCTGGCAGGAGTCTGGATCCTTTTCGGGGTTGATCCAGCGGCGCAGAAGGGGCGAAGCAAGCTCCACTGCGCGTCGAATGAAGCCGCCTTCGGGCGGCTTTGCTTTTTGTGGGGCATTAACATTTGGCTCTCTACTATCACCCCAAACAAGGCGATGTGCTGCTCTGCGACTTCACCCGAGGCTTTGTGGCTCCGGAAATGCTGAAGATCCGCAAGGTCGTAGTGATATCGCCCACAGCTACTCACAACCGCAAGCTGTGTACCGTAGTGCCTATTTCGTCTACCGCTCCCGATATCCAGCACGACTGGCACCACTTGCTGCGCACCAACCCACTTCAATCCGACGGCTATAAAGAGCTATGGGTGAAGTGCGACATGATTTACACCGTCAGCTTCGAGCGTCTCGACAAACTGCACAGAAAGACTCGCGCCAAGGGCCGGGAGTACTTCGTGCCGCGCCTGTGTGTGGAGGACATGCGAGGTGTCATCAGCGGGGTCAAAGCCTACCTTCCTCTCTGAACACAAATAAAAACGCCCCGACATAGTCGGGGCGTTTTCATTTACAACGAAAAAAAGACGGCTTACGAACCGGGCGCAGGCGCAGTCGGGTCTTTCACCCCGCCGTCATCAAACAGGTTCAGCTTCTGCCGCAGCTCATGCGCCGGCAACGGCTCCTGCCCTGGCGGAATGGCATTCGGGTCTGCCGGCACTTCACCCGGTGCGCCTTCGCCCTGGGCCGGTGCCGCAGGTGGCGGCTGATCACCTTCAATCGCACGTTGGGCTTTTTTAGTCAGCACCACGATATCGATACGGCGGTTGATCGGGTTGAACGGGTCTTTAGGGTCAAACAACTGCGAAGACGCGAACCCCACTACGCGCGCCACTTGCGGGTCGGGATAGCTGCCTGCCACCAGCGCACGGCGGGCGGCGTTGGCGCGGTTGGCCGAAAGCTCCCAGTTGCCGAAGTCGCCCTGGCCCGCATAGGGCTTGGCGTCGGTGTGGCCGCTGATGCTGATCTTGTTCGGCACCGCCTTGATGGTGTCGGCCATGGCCAGCAGGATATCTTCGAAGTACGGCTTCAAGCGCGCACTGCCGGAGTCGAACATCGGCCGGTTGGCGGCGTCGGTGATCTGGATGCGCAAGCCTTCCGGGGTGATTTCGAAGGAAATCTGATCCTTGAATTTGAGCAATTGCGGGTTTTCTTCGACCTTGGTCTGCAGTTCCTGCAGCAGCAACTCCAGGCGCTCTTTTTCAACCTGCTCGGCCATGCTCTCGACGGTTTCGCGCTCGATCGGGATGTTTTCCTGCGGCGACTCGGTCTTGACCTCGGGGTTGATGGTGCGCTCAGGCGCCAGTTGCGGCGAGCCGCCCAGGTCGATCACGAAGGGCGTGCCGCTTTCCGAAAAACCAATCGGGTCTTTGAAGTAACCGGCGATGGCGATCTTCTGCTCGGGCGTGGCGGTCGACATCAGCCACAGCACCAAGAAGAACGCCATCATCGCCGTGGCAAAGTCGGCGAAGGCGATTTTCCAGGCGCCACCATGGTGCCCCGCAGCGAAGCGCTTGACGCGCTTGATGATTATCGGCTGGTTGTTTTCCATGACTTAGCGACCGCGAACCGCTTGTTCCAGCTCGGCAAAACTTGGGCGATGTTTCGGGTACAGCACCTTGCGCCCGAACTCCACCGCCAGCGATGGCGGCATGCCGGACGCTGAAGCCACCAGGCAGGCCTTGATCGCTTCGTACAAATTCACTTCTTCCTTGGCATCGTGGGCCAGGGACGTGGCCAATGGGCCGAAGAAACCGTAGGCCGCGAGGATACCGAAGAAGGTCCCGACGAGGGCCGCGCCCACGTGCATGCCGATGGCCTTCTGGTCGCCTTCACCCAGGGATGCCATGGTCACCACGATACCGAGTACCGCCGCGACGATACCAAAACCGGGCATGCCGTCGGCAATGCCGGTCACGGCGTGAGAAGGGTGTTCCAGCTCTTCCTTGAGGCTGAACAGCTCCATGTCGAACAGGCCTTCGAGCTCGTGCGGGGCCATGTTGCCGGAGGACATGATGCGCAGGTAATCACAGATATACGCGGTCATGCGCTCATCTTTGAGCACGGCCGGGTACTTGGCAAAAATCGGGCTGGCGGCGGCGTCTTCGATGTCGCCTTCGATGGCCATCATGCCTTCGCGGCGGCTCTTGTTGAGGATCTCGTAGATCAGCCCCAGCACCTCAAGATAAAAGGTATGGGAGAAGCGCGAGCTGAACATGCCCAGCGACTTCTTGATCACGTGCATGGTCATGTAGCCAGGGTTGGCCTGCAGGAAAGCACCAAACGCGGCGCCACCGATGATCAGCACTTCGAAGGGCTGGATCAGCGCGGCAATTTTACCGTGGGACAGGACGTACCCACCGAGCACACTTGCGATGACGACGATGATGCCGATAATTTTAGCCATAGGAGATTGGTACTTGCGCCGTCGGGTTCATGGACATAGTGGGTGCTGCAGAAAACTCTTGTTCTACTTATCGGCAAAACTGCGCCAGACTATAGCCCGTTAAGGCGAAAAGCCAATTCGGCCCGTTCCGGGTGTGTTGAACGCAAGTGATGATCGCGCCCCAATCATGGCAAACGAAACGACAGTTCCAACGACAAAACCCACCACCCTCGCCGCTTGGATCAAGCGCCTGGACGATGTGCTGCTGCCTGTTCCTCAGGCTAGTCACGAACGCGTGTGCAAGGCCATCCGCGACAGCCGTAGTTCATTGCGAGATATTGCCGAACTGATGCAAAACAGCCCGGCGCTGGTGCTCAGCGTGATGCGCGAAGCCAACAGCCAGACGCACGGCAGCCTCTCGGGGCCGGCAGAAAACCTCGAAGTGGCACTGAACCGCCTGGGCCTTAAACGCGCCGAAGAATTGCTCACGCGCCTGCCCGCGGTGCCGGAAAAAGACATCCCGGTGGCCTTGCGCCAATTGCTGCTGGTGAGCCAGCACGCCTCACAGCAAGCCAACGGTTTGTTCGCCAGCCGCCTGGCGCGGCTGTGGCAAGACATCCATTGGGGCAGCCTGCTGTTTCTGTCGCCACTGTGGCCGCTGGCCGTGGCCTACCCCAAGCTGCTGGAAGAATGGGAACTGCGGGTGATCCACAAAGGCCAGTCGGCGCGCAAGGTCGAGCAGGAGCTGTTCGGTGTACGCTTGCTCGACCTGTGCCTGGGCTTGACCGAAGCCTGGCACCTGCCGATATGGGTATCCCAGGGCTACAACCTGCTGCTGACCGAACAGCGCTTGCTGGTCAAGGCGTTGCACATCGCCCGCGAAGATGACGCGTTGCGCCAGCAGCAATTGCTCGATGCCGAACCCAACCTGCGGCGCTGGCTGAACCAGCCCGCCAATACCGTGCTGCTGGCCAACGGCCTGGCGATGTCGGCCCAGGAATCCTGGACCTGCCCACACACCGAGCGCTGGCAATACCTCACTGCGCTGTACCTGCAAGCGCCGCTGTGTGAGGTGCAGCAACAGGTTCATCAACAAGCGGTCACCAGCGCGCGCACCACCTTGATGCCGGACCTCTGGCACCCGGCGCTGTCGCTGATCTGGCCGTGGCATGTGCAAAAAGTCCATCGCGGCCTGCTGCCCGCACCACCGCCCACGGCCGAAGCATTGGCCGTGTGGCGCAAGCGCTGCACCGAATTGCTGGTCGAGCCGAGCCGCTTTGCCAACGCCATGCACTTGACCACCTGCGCCAGGGAAGCCTTGGTCGCCAGTGGCATGCAGCGCGTGCTGCTCTTTATGGCCGACCGCGCCCTGAGTACCTTGCGCGTGCATCAGGCCGACGGTTTGCCAAAGGAGGCTGCCAACCTGAGCCTGGACGTCGTCAACAGCACGCTGCTGCAGCGCCTGCTGGAAAAGTCCGCCCAGGTACGCCTCACGCCCGACAATCACGCGCAATTTTCCGCGTTGCTGCCGCCGATCCTGCGCCGCTGGTTTACCGGTGAACACCTGTTGCTACGCTCTCTGAGCTGCAATGGCCGCGTGGTGATGCTGATGGTCGCCGACCAGGGCGGCGGGCCGTTCTCGGAAACCACCGTGCAGGCCTTCGGCAAAACCGCTCAATGCATCGAGAAAGCGCTGCACAGCTTTACCAACCGCAGCGCCTGATGCTTGCGCTACAATCGCCGTCCTTTATCGCCAACATTTGTGCCCAGGAGACCTCACATGCCTGACTTCTCTGGCTTGCCGCTGGTGATCGAATCCAGCGACCTGCATGGTCGCCTGGATGCCGAACACTTGATTCTGGTGGACCTCACCAGTGCCGCCCGCTACGCCGAAGGGCATATCCCCGGCGCGCATTTCGTTGACCCCAAGCGCACCCAATTGGGCCAGCCACCGGCACCCGGCTTGCTGCCGCACAAGGCCGATCTGGAAAAGCTGTTCGGCGAACTGGGCCACACCCCGGACGCCACTTACGTCGTCTATGACGACGAGGGCGGCGGCTGGGCCGGGCGCTTTATCTGGATGCTCGACGTGATCGGCCACCAGAAATACCACTACCTGGACGGCGGCCTGCTGGCCTGGCTGGACGAAAAACACCCGGTATCCACCGAAGTGCCCACCCCGGTTGGCGGCCCGGTCAGCCTCACGCTGCACGACGGCCCCACCGCCACCCGCGAATACCTGCAAAGCCGCCTTGGTGCAGCCGACCTGGGCATCTGGGACGCACGTGGCCCGCTGGAGTACTCCGGCGAGAAAGTGCTCGCAGCCAAGGGCGGGCACATCCCCGGCGCCGTCAACTTCGAATGGACTGCCGGCATGGACAAGGCGCGCAACCTGCGTATCCGCCGCGACATGCCGCAGATCCTCGAAGACCTCGGGCTGACCCGCGACAAAGAAATCATCACCCACTGCCAGACTCACCACCGCTCTGGCTTCACCTACCTGGTGGCCAAGGCGCTCGGTTATCCGCGAGTCAAAGGTTATGCCGGTTCCTGGGGCGAATGGGGCAACCACCCCGACACCCCCGTCGAGATTTAAGGTTTAAGGACAGTTATGAAAAAGCAGTTGTTTATCCTCAGCCAGTACTTGCTGCCGCACCACTTGCTGTCGCGCCTGGCCGGCTGCATTGCCGAGTGCCGCGTGCGCTGGTTCAAGAATGCCTTCACAGCCTGGTTCGCCAAGCGCTACCAAGTGGACATGTCCCAGGCGCTGGTCGAAGACCTCACCGCCTACGAGCACTTCAACGCCTTCTTTACCCGCGCCCTCAAAGACGGCGCCCGCCCGCTGGATGAAACTCCAGGCGCGGTGCTGAGCCCAGCCGACGGCGCGGTCAGCCAACTTGGCCCGATTGAACACGGTCGGGTGTTCCAGGCCAAAGGCCATAGCTTCAGCGTGCTGGAATTGCTGGGGGGCGATGCGGCGCTGGCTGCACCGTTCATGGGCGGTGATTTCGCCACCATCTACCTGTCACCGAAGGACTACCACCGCGTACACATGCCTTTGGCCGGCACGCTGCGCGAGATGGTCTATGTGCCGGGCCGGATTTTCTCGGTCAACCAGACCACTGCCGAAAACGTACCGGAACTGTTTGCGCGCAACGAACGTGTTGTCTGCCTGTTCGACACCGAACGCGGCCCGATGGCTGTGGTGCTGGTGGGTGCGATGATTGTGGCGTCGATTGAAACCGTATGGGCCGGGTTGGTGACGCCGCCGAAGCGCGAGCTGAAAACCTTCCGCTACGACGAAGCCGCACGCGCGCCGATTCACTTGGAGAAAGGTGCTGAACTGGGCCGCTTCAAGCTGGGTTCGACCGCCATCGTGCTGTTCGGACCGGATCAGGTGAAGTGGGCAGAAGAACTGGTGGCGGGTACGCCAGTGCAAATGGGCCAGGGTATCGCCGCACCTAAAGCCTGATTCAAGCTTATTGAAGATCAAAATGTGGGAGCGGGCTTGCTCGCGAATGCGGAGTGTCAGTCGACAGATTCAGTGGCTGACCCACCGCATTCGCGAGCAAGCC
>NZ_CBFHAZ010000023.1:0-69481 GCF_965653655.1 Pseudomonas onubensis
CGAATGCGGTGTGTCAGAAGCACGTTCAGTGACTGACACACCGCATTCGCGAGCAAGCCCGCTCCCACATTTAAACCGAGGTCAACTTCGGAATGTGTGACAATACCCGCCACTTTTGAAACAAACCCAGAATCGACGCAGCCAATGACCGCCCCCAGCACACCCAAACCTCCGCGCAAGAAGCCTAAAACCGCAGCCCCGGCCAAGCCCGTCGCGCCGCGCAAAGAGGCTACCTTGCACCCGCGCAACCGCCACACAGGCCGTTACGACTTTCCGGCGCTGATCAAGACCACGCCGGAACTGGCGAAATTCGTGATCCTCAACCCTTATGGCAAAGAGAGTATCGACTTCGCCAGCCCGGACGCGGTGCGGGTGTTCAACCGGGCACTGCTCAAATCGTTCTATGGCATCCAGCATTGGGATATCCCGCAGGATTACCTCTGCCCGCCGGTGCCGGGGCGTGCCGACTATGTGCACTTCCTCGCCGACCTGCTGGCCAGCGTCAACGACGGCAAGATTCCGCGCGGCTCCATCGTCAAGGTGCTGGACATCGGCATGGGCGCCAACTGCGTCTACCCACTGATCGGCTATATGGAGTACCGCTGGAATTTCCTCGGCTCCGAGGTCGACCCTATCGCGGTCGCCGCCGCCAAGGCCATCGTGCAGTCCAATGACCTGAGCAAGGTCATCCAGCTGCGCCAACAGCCCAACCCCAAGCAGATCCTGCTGGGCTTGCTGGAGCCAGGCGAGCGCTTTGACCTGACGATGTGCAACCCGCCCTTCCACGCGTCCATGGACGAAGCCACCAAGGGCAGCGAGCGCAAATGGCGCGCCCTGGGCAAGGCCGATCCCAAGCGCAAGCTGCCGGTGCTGAACTTCGGCGGTCAATCGGCGGAGCTGTGGTGTGAAGGCGGCGAAGCACGCTTTGTGACGCAACTGATCGCCGAGAGCGCGCATTTTGCCCACAAGGTGCTGTGGTTCAGCACGCTGGTGTCAAAAGCGTCGAACTTGCCCGCGATCGAGACAGCCCTGAAAAAAGCCGGCGTGCTGGAAAGCCAGGTGGTGGAGATGTCCCAGGGCCAGAAGCAAAGCCGTTTTGTGGCCTGGACCTTCCAGACCAAGAACGAGCAGCAGATCTGGCGCCAGCGCTGGGTTCGCGACTGAATAATTGTGGTGAGGGAGCTTCTGTGGCGAGGGAGCTTGCTCCCTCGCCACAGAAGCCAGCTACCACAGTAAATAGCGGGCAACAAAAAACCGTGCCCGGATCGCTCCGAGGCACGGTTTTTTTTGCTGCGTCTTACTTGTTAACAGCGTCGGTCAGGCCTTTGGCCACAACCAGCTTGATAACTTTCTTGGCAGCGATTTCGATGGCAGCGCCAGTCGAAGGGTTACGGCCAGTACGGGCTGGACGCTCGGTCACTTTCAGTTTGCCAACGCCTGGCAGAGTGATTTCGCCGCCGTTTTCCAGCTGATCAGCAACAACCTGGCTCAGTTGGTCCAGCAGAGCGCGCACGGTAGTTTTCGGTGCGTCTACTGCTTCAGCCAGGTCAGCGATCAGTTGGTCTTTAGTAATAGCCATTGTGGTGTTCCTTCCCTATCAAATTCATATGGATTGCAGAGTGCAGTGTCAGCCGTCGAGCCCGACCGTCATGGCCTGGCACCCCAGGCCTACAACCACGGAGATCGGGGTTATAGATGCTTGAAACGGGGATTGGTTCGACCTGACAGATGCTGAATGCACGCTTAACGCCGAGACTTGGCGTAAGACGGGGCAAAACTAGCACAGAGGCGGGGAAATATCCGCCTCAACATACCCATTTGGTCAGCTTTATCGCTCTAAACCGTGAAAAAAAGGCATATGGGCCGTCGGAGGTCGTCCAAAACCGCCTTGCAGGCGCGTCTTGGCCAATGGGTGCGGTACACTGGGCGACTTTTTGGGGAGGCCCACCGCTCCCCTTCAACCAGCCGAGAAGCCTATGCCGATCCGTCATTGCATTGTTCACCTGATCGACAAAAAACCCGACGGCACACCTGCAGTTCTGCATGCCCGCGATTCTGAGTTATCGGAATCGGCCGCCATCGAGAACATGCTGGCCGACCTCAACGAGAGCTACAACGCCAAACAAGGCAAGGCCTGGGGTTTCTTCCATGCCGAGTCCGGCGCGCACCCGTTCAGCGGCTGGTTGAAGGAGTATTTCGACGGTGGCCAGGATTTCACCGCCTTTAGCCGCACCGCGGTCGAGCACCTGCAAAAGTTGATGGAGGAGTCCAACCTCTCCACCGGCGGCCACGTGCTGTTTGCCCACTATCAACAAGGCATGACCGACTATCTGGCCATCGCCCTGCTGCACCACAGCGAAGGCGTGGCGGTGACCGATGAGCTGGACGTGACCCCATCGCGCCACCTGGACCTGGGCCAACTGCACCTCGCGGCGCGCATCAACGTCTCCGAGTGGCAGAACAACAAGCAGTCCAAGCAGTACATTTCGTTTATCAAGGGCAAGAACGGCAAGAAGGTCTCGGAGTACTTCCGCGACTTTATCGGCTGCCAGGAAGGCGTCGACGGTCCGGGCGAGACCCGCACCCTGCTCAAGGCCTTCAGCGACTTTGTTGAGAGCGAAGACCTGCCGGACGAATCCGCCCGCGAAAAAACCAAAACCCTGGTGGACTACGCCAGCAGCCAGGCCAAGCTCGGTGAGCCGATGGGCCTTGAAGAACTCTCGGGCTTGATCGATGAAGATCGGCCAAAAGCGTTCTACGACCATATCCGCAACAAGGATTACGGCCTGTCGCCGGAAATCCCGGCCGATAAACGCACCCTCAACCAGTTCCGCCGCTTCACCGGCCGCGCCGAGGGCTTGTCCATCAGCTTTGAGGCGCACCTGTTGGGCGACAAGATTGAATACGACGAAGCCGCCGGCACATTGATCATCAAGGGCCTGCCGACCCAACTGACCGACCAGCTCAAGCGCCGTAATTGATGCTTGGCGGGGTACTCAAGAAGGTCCTGCTGGTGTTGCTGGCGGTGGTAGTCATCCAGAACTGGGGCAAGATCGAGCGGCTGTTCAACCCCTCGCAGGTGGTTTCGGAGCAGGTACGCGCCTCGGCGCGCGTGGTGCTCTATTCCACCGAGTGGTGTGGTTACTGCAAGCAGATCCGGCGCTTTCTGGACCAGAAAGGTGTGCCGTACCAGACGTTCGATATCGAGAAGGACGCCCAGGCGCGCAAGGCGTATGAGGCGTTGGGCGGCGGCGGGATTCCGTTTGTGGAGGTCAATGGCACGCTCATTCGCGATTACAACCCGGACGCGATCATGGCTGCCTTGAAATAACCCGATCTTTCATACGCAGCAGTTCAAATGTGGGAGCGGGCTTGCTCGCGAAGGCGGTGAATCAGTCAATATATTGGTCGACTGACACTCCGCTTTCGCGAGCAAGCCCGCTCCCACATTCAGTTCTGCAGCGTCTTTAGAAGTTAGCTTCCAGCGACACCATCGCCGTACGCTCCTCACCCACGTTGTAATACGCCGTACTTGGCGCCAGGCCGTTTACCGGCGCCGAGTTGAACGACACGGTACGCGCCGAGCTCAGGTATTCCTTGTCGAACACGTTAAGCATCGACAGCCGCAAGGTCGCAGACTTGATCACCTTCTTGTCCACCGGCAAGTAGATACCGGCATTCAGGTCCACCACCGTGCGCCCGGAGATTTTTTCGTCGTTGGTCAAATCGCCGTAGAAACTGCCGACGTATTTGCCCGCCACGTTGCCGTAGAAACGCGAGTCGTCGTAGCCAAACACCAGGTTGAACATATTTTCCGGCACGTTGGCCAATTGCTTGCCGGCGGTGGGCAACAACACGTTCTTGCTGAGCAGATTGTCTTTCTGTTCAGACTGGGTGTAGGTGTAGGACGCGTAGTAGTTGAGGTGATGCGGCAACAAGCCGCTCCATTCCAGCTCCAGGCCTTTGTTGTCGACTTTGCCGACGTTGATCACCGCGTAGTCACCGTTGAGGTCGGTGGTCGACAACTGACGGTCCTTGAAGCTGATGTAGAACAGCGTCGCGCTCAGCGCAATATCGTCTTCGGTGAAGCGCCAGCCCAGTTCCTGGTTCCAGCTCAACTCGGGCTTGAGGCTTACCGAATCGCCCTTGTTGTACAGCACGTAGTTCGGCGGCGTGCGCATGTTGCGGGTGACGTTGTAGAACGCCTGGTTGCTCTCGTCGACCTGGTACTTGGCGCTGAAGTTCGGCAGGAACTGGTGGTAACGGGTGTTACGTTTTTCCGGTTTGTCGTACAGGCTGCCCAGGTTGTTGCCGTCGCGCTCGACGTACTGGTAGGCCACGCCGCCGACAAAACTCAGGTCGGGCGTGGCTTGCCAGCTATCCTGCACCCAGAGCTTTTGCGACGGTGTGATGGTGTAGTAATGACGGCCTTGTACCGTCGCGCCGTTCTTGTCGACCACCTGCCCGCCGCCGTTATAGTCGCCCCACACATCATCGGGTGCGCCTTCGCCGTTGATGCCGATAAACGGCTGGGTCTGGCGCTGACGTGCGCGTTCATACCAGTAGCCGTAGTCCAGACTGTGTTCTTCGTTGATGTCCCATTTCATTTTGGCGGTAACGCCCGGGCGCCAGGTTTCGGTCCACGAAGGGCGGTAGTAGTTGAGCGATTTGAGGTTGCTCAGGTCGTAGTTGCCGGCCTTGTCGGACTTCGGCCCCAGGTTCGATGCGGTCTGGCCGCTGAAGCTGCCACCGTTGGCCCAGTAGTAATAAGGCGTGACCGTCAGCGCCAGGTTGTCCTGCAGCTGCCAGCGCTGGGTGAGCGTGGCGTTGACGCTTTCGAAGGGGTTGCGATTGAGCTTGTAGGAAGACGACAGCAAACCGGATTTGTACACCGGGGTTTCCGAGTAATCCTTGCGCCGCCCGTCGGTGTCGAACTGCGACTTGCTCAAGGAGTTGTAGTTGTAGTTTTCCTGGTTGTTGTACTTGATCGTGGCCAGTGTGGAGTTGCCGCTGCCGTCTTCGAACAGGCTGCTCCACTCGACCTTGTCGCTGCGCAGGGTGCCTTTGCCACGCCACTTGTCGCCTTCCAGGTGCGACGCCGAGACCCAAGTCTTGAGGCCGCCGAAATCACCGGTATTGACCCGCACGAACGTCTTGCGCAAGTCGTTGGCGCCGACGATCTGCTTGGCAAACAAACCGGCCTCTTTGGTCGGCCGAATCGTGATCATGCCGATGTTGCCGCCACTGGAACCGATGTGCGGGCCGTCTGCTTCCGAAGAGCCTTGGGTGGCAAACACTTCCGCGAGGTTTTCCGGGTCGCCCAATTGGTTGGAGTAGACGCTGTAGTTGCCCGAATCGTTGATCGGCACGCCGTCGACGGAAACCCCGATCTGGTCGGAGTTCATGCCGCGCATGGTGAAGTTGGTGCCGCTGGTGCCACTGGCGTCATCACTGGAAACGTTGATGCCCGGTGTGTATTTGAGCTTGTCGATGGCGTTGGCGGTCGACGACATCTGGTCCATGGCTTCCTTGGTCACCGTCGAGCGCGCTTTGGCACTTTCTTCGCGGATCATGTGGCCGTTACCCAGGGTCTGTTTGCCGGCGATGTCCACCGAACCGACGTCCTGCGTGGTGTCCGCCAAAACCAATGGCGCAAAGCTACCTAGGCCCGATGCAAAAAGCAGGGCAGAGAGAGTGTTGATCTTCACAAGTAGATCCCTTACGTGCATCTATCTGTTGTTATGGAGGGAGGTATTGGCTGTCAGAACCGGGTGAACGGCGACGCCAGTCTTCCTGACCACCTGCTCAGGAATCCGAGGATGATCCTTGGCGCGTGTAACGGTTTGGTGACAGGTTTGGGCAATTAGGATGAAGGTTAAGTGAAGGATCTACAGGCAGCGTGATACCTGGCCTATAACTGCCGGCAGGAAGTGATCGCGGGGAAAATAGTTGTAAAAGAAGGTGGCCAGCAAACCGTTCGTGTCTAGCGCAACACAATCATGCGGCCTAAAACCGTATGCTGTTCAAACCCCAGCACCGCCTGCAGGGCATTCAAAATCGCCACTGGGTCCCTGCTCGAAAAGCTGCCGCTGACACGCTTGGCGCCCATCTCGTCGTTCAGCAACAGAATGCGCCCTGGATAGTAACGGCCCAGGTCCTTGACCACATCCGCCAACGGCGCCTTGTAGTAATTGAGCCAACCGTCACGCCAAGCCAGGCGTGATTCGCTGTCGACCGCGTGCATCGCTTCGGCCACACCGTCGGCGTAAGCCACCTGTTGGCCTGCCGTCAGCACCTGCTGCTGGCCTTGCCTGGACGGTGTCACGCCAACCCGGCCGGACAACACCGTCACCTGCGCGCCGGCCGGTTGCAGGCGCACTTCGAACTGTGTGCCCAACACCCGCGCTTCGCCACTGCCGGCCTCGACCACAAAGGACTGGCCGGTGTGGGTCACGCTGAAAAATCCGGCACCGCGACGCAGCTGGATATGCCGCTCACCGTGGCTGAAATCCACGGCAATGGCGCTGTCGGCATCCAGGGTTACTTGGGACTGGTCGGCCAGGGTCACGGTCTTGACCTCACCCGGCGCGGTCACGTAATCGGCGCCGAAGTCATCCACCCAACGCGACGGTTGCCACCCGGCGCCCATCGACACCATCACCAGCAGGCACGCGGCCATGGCCAAGGCGCCGGACCAGCGCAGGGTGCGCGAACGTTTCGAGGTGTTCATCGCGTTGAGGTAGCCCTGCAGGGCCTGGGCATCTTCGCCCGCCAGTGCGCGCGCCGGTACTTCGCTCAGCTCCCACAGCACCTGGGCCTGGGAATAGGCCTCGACGTGGGCAGGATCGGCCCGCAACCAGCGACTGAAAGTGGCCTGGTCGCCACTGCTGGGCTGGTCGTGCAACAGGCTCAGCCAGTCGAGTGCGGCCTGTTCCTGGGCGGGCGTGGGGGTTACGTTCACGGTGCTTTCCCTGGCGTGCGTGGGGGCAATGGTTCGCGAAGGCTGGCCTTGCAGGCTTCGAGGGCACGCATCATATGTTTTTCCACGGCGCTTTGGGACAATCCCATGGCCTTGGCGATTTCTGCGTACTTGCGGCCATGGATGCGGTTAAGCAGGAAAATCTGCCGGGTGCGCTCCGGCAGACTGCGCAAGGCAGCTTCGACATGGCGCAGGTCATTGCCCGCTTCGAGCGCTGCCTGTGGTTCGCAGCCCTGGTTGCCCTGTTGTTCCGGCAACCAGCCTTCGTTGCTGCGCACGCGGGCGCCTTCGCTGCGCAAATGGTCGATGGCAATGTTGCCGGCACAGCGCAGCAAGTAAGTGCTGAGTTCTTCGACCTGCACCAACGGGCGGCGCCAGAAGCGCAGGAATAAATCCTGTACCAAATCAGCCGCCGTGGCACGGCAGCCCACACGGCGGCTGACCAGGGCTTCCATTTGCGAACGCTGGGACAAAAACACCTGCAAAAAATGCGCACGCCCACCGGCCGCATCGGTGTGCGGGCGGTCCTGGGATTCGGGTGGCGTGCTGATCATCATCACAGGCTCAGCATAAGGCGAAGGCCGCAACAGGGCTGGCCAGCAGGCCTACGCTCGCCAGGATCAAGGCCAGCCTTGGCCGATACGGCAACAGCAACACCAGCAACAGCGCGCTGAGCATCAACACCGCGCACCATTCCACCAACCCTTGGGCCCAACCTGAAGCGGCGACAGCGGGCCAGATCGACACGCTCAGCAACAACCAACCGGCCATGCGCAGGCTTGCGCGCCGCGCTGGCGACGGCTTGCTGTGCAGCAACTCGCCGTGATGGCGGTCGGTGGCCAGGCACAACGCGGTAAACCCGGCGTAGCACATCAACAGGGCGAGCAGCATTCAGTGCGCCTCCTGCTTGAGCGCCATTGCCCGCACGCGTTCGGCCTTGGGTTGCGTGCGGTGCTGCATCTTCCACGCCGCCCAGGTGAGGAACAGGCCACTGGCCAGGCAGGTCAGGTCGAAGCCGGCCATGGCCCAGTCACCCTTGGCCAATGACGTACCCAAGTGCTGCGAGGTGGTCAGTGCGTTGAGCAGAGGGATCGCCACAAACAGCAGCGCAGCGAAGCTCAGTTGCTCGACCCAAGCCTGACGACCACGGCGCAATACGGCGTGCAGCAGGCTCAGGCCCCAGGCGATAAAGAAGGTTTGTATTTCCCCATCGGAACGCTCGGCGAAGCTGACCGGCAACAGGCGGTTGGCCCAGAAAAACGCCGCGATGGCGATCATCAAGCCAGACATGCTGGCGATGTTGAGCACTTCCACCAGCCGCAGTTCAAACGGCATCACCCCGGTTTTTGCGTGCTTGAGCTGGCGCTTGCCCAGCCAGATCACCAGGCCGGTGCCGATCATCGCCGTGCCCGCCAGGCCGCAGATAAAGTACAGCCAACGCAGCACCGGGCCAGCGAAATGGCCCATGTGCAGGCCATAGAAACTGCCGCCAATCGCCGCCGGCAGCGATTGCTCGCCACTGACCCGCAGCAACTCGCCGGTGGTGCCGTTGAATGACACGCTGCTTCCAAAATCATGCACCACACGGTCGGAGCCAGCCCGAACCACATTCACCGACGCATTCACATCGCCAGGGTTGTTGACCACCAAACGGCCCACATGCCCACCGGCCCACTGCGTGCGCGCCTGCTCGTACATCGGCCATAACGGCAGCAACCTGCCCGGCTGGCCGAGTGCCGGCGCATTGTTGGTATTGGGGAACACTTCATTGAAGAACGCACGGCTGTCGTTGCCATACGAGGCAAGGATCGGCGCCGGCATCACCATGTTCATGAAGATCACCAGGCTGCTGTAGGTGATCATCAAGTGAAACGGCAGCACCAGCACGCCCACTGCGTTATGCCCGTCGAGCCACGAACGCTGGCCCTTGCGTGGGCGGAAGGTGAAGAAGTCCTTGAAGATTTTCTTGTGGGTGATGATCCCGGTGATCAGCGCAACGAACATCACCATCGCGGCGATGGTCGACAGCCAGCGGCCCCACGGGTAAGGCATTTGCAGCTGGAAGTGGAAGCGGTAGAAGAAATCACCGCCCATGCTTTCGCGGGCCTGGACCGGTTGAGCGCTGACAGGATCAAGGACTTTCTGGATGAAGTTGCCGCGTTTGCCGGGGTCGATCTTGTCTTGCCACATCACCGACAGGCCAGGGTCACGGCTGTTGGGCAGGGTGATAAACCAGCGTGCGGCGTTGGGCGCCTGTTGCTGCAGATAGGTTTGCGCAGCGGCAAGGCTACGCGCTTCATCCAACGGATACGCCTGCACTTCGGGCTGCATCCAGTGGGTAATTTCGTCCTTGAAATAGGCCAGGGTGCCGGTCAGGAATATCGCAAACAGCAGCCAGCCGAAGACCAGGCCGGCCCAGGTGTGCAACCAGGCCATCGCCTGGCGGAAGCCCTCTTTCATGTGCGTGCCATCCAAAAACCCACGCCCGCCAGAGTGGCAAATAACGCGCTGGGCAGCATCACGCCAAACCAGGCGCGTGAGGCTGTGCGGCAGGCGAAGCACCAGATAACGGCCAGCAGATAGAACACAAACGAACTCATCATCCCGGTGATTACCGCGTCGGCGCGCGAGGTGGGCATCCACAGCGCCATGCACACGGCGGCCAGGGACGCCATCAGATAGCCGCCGACCACGGCAGCCAGCGCGCGCGAGGTAACGGCGAGGCGGTAAGTGACGGGCAGTGAGGGTTTGCTTTTCATGCAGGAGACGCCAGATTCATCAGCGCGCAATATTAATGATAAATATTCTCATAAGCAAAAGAGAACGGATGAATCACCTGCCCGCATGGATTGCCGAATGCGTATCACGCCCCTTACAATGCGAACAATTCTTGTTCTCTAAAGTACGTTGATACTTTCGGAGTGAACGCGTTGCAGCCGTCCAACACCGTCGAAGTCCTGTACCACGACCATCACCTCTGGCTTACCGGCTGGTTGCGACGCAGGCTCGGCTGCCCGCAAAGCGCGGCGGACCTGGCGCAAGACACCTTTGTCCGCGTGCTCACCGCCCGCGAAACGCCCACGCTGATCGAACCGCGCGCCTTCCTCACCACCATAGCCAAGCGCGTGCTGTTCAACTTCTACCGCCGCCAGGACCTGGAGCGCGCTTACCTCGATGCTCTCGCGCAGATGCCCGAACACGTGGTGCCATCGGAAGAAGACCGCGCCATCATCCTGCAAACGCTGGTGGAGCTGGACCAACTGCTCGACGGCCTGCCCGTGCAGGTCAAGCGTGCCTTTCTGCTGGCCCAGCTCGACGGCCTGACCTACGCACAAATCGGCGCCGAACTGGGCATCTCCATCGCCACGGTCAAGCGCCACCTGAATAAAGCAGCGATGCGCTGCTACTTCGCCCTATGAACTTTTCTACCCAGGTTGCCGAACAAGCTGTGCACTGGCTGATGGAAATGCAACAAGGCGCGCTTAACCCGCGCCAGCAAGCGGCGTGGCAGCACTGGCTGAATGCCCACAGTGAACATCAGCGCGCGTGGGACCATATCCAACGCGTCAACCAGCGCCTGCGCGGCATGCCCTCGCCTCTGGCTCACGCGGCGCTGAACGCGCCGCAATCGAGCCGCCGCCGCCAGGCGCTGAAGCTGTTGCTGATCCTCGGTGCGGGTTCGGCCGCTGCCTGGGGCCTGCGCCAGCAGCATATTTTGCCGCCCTTGAGCGCCGACTACCGTAGCCCCGTCGGCCAACGGCGCAAGGTGCAGCTGGCCGATGGCAGCCAGTTGCAGCTCAATACCGGCAGTGCAGTGGATGTGCATTTTGATCGGCAGCAGCGCCTGATCCGCGTGCTTGAAGGCGAGATATTGCTGACGGCACGCGCAGGCGATACGCCGCTGCGCGTACTCACCGGCCAGGGTTTGCTCAGCAGCCAGGCCGCCCGTTTGAACGTGCGCCAGTTCAACGACCATACCCAACTGGCGGTGTTCGACGGCCATGTCGAGGTGATGCCTAACAGCTACAGCGGCCTGCCGCTGACGGTCGAAGCCGCGCGCCAAGTCAATTTCACCCGCAAAGGCTGGGACACGCCGCGCCCGACCGACGCCAACAACGGCGCCTGGGCCGACGGAATGCTGATGGCGGCGCATATGCGCCTGGAAGATTTCCTCGCAGAGCTTGGCCGTTATCGCCGGGGCCAGCTCAACTGTGACCCGCAAGTGGCCAACCTGCTGTTGTCCGGCAGTTATCCATTGGATGACAGCGAGCGCATTCTCGACCTGCTGGAAGTCAGCCTGCCGGTCAAAGTGCGGCGTTTTACCCGTTACTGGGTAACCGTTCAGGCCCGCGCCTGAAAAATTATTTTCAATAACAGTGAGCCGTTTTCCACACCTCGCGTGACAGAGAAGGAAAGCCACCTTGATCCTTCCTTCTCAGGACCGCACGTCATGCCCCAGCAGCCGACCCTTCTCGCCCGCACCTTGCGCCAACTGTTACTTGGCGCCAGCCTCAGTTTCACCGTACTGCCTCAGGTGATGGCAGCCGAGGCCAAGCCGTATCAAATCGCTCCGGCCTCGCTGGAAGCGGCGCTGAATCAATTTGGTCGCGAAGCTGGCGTGCTGATTTCCTTCGGTTCGCAAGTTACGGCTGGCATGCAGAGCCGTGGTTTGTCGGGCAATTACAGCGCCGACGAAGGCCTGCAAAAACTGCTCGAAGGCACCGGCTTGCAAGCCCGCGCCGAGGGCGACAAGGCCTACAGCCTGCAACCGGCCAGCGCGCCTGCGACCGTGGAGCTGCAAACCTCCAGCGTGGTCGGCGATTGGCTTGGCGATGCGGCGCAAACCAATGTGTTCGAGCACCCCGGCGCCCGTGACGTGATCCGCCGCGAAGAATTCGAACGCCAAGGCGCCACCCAGGCCCGCGATGTGCTCAACCGCATCCCCGGCGTCAATGCCCCGGAAAACAACGGCACCGGCAGCCACGACATGGCGCTGAACTTTGGTATTCGTGGCCTCAACCCACGCCTGGCCTCGCGTTCCACCGTGTTGATGGACGGCATCCCGGTACCGTTCGCGCCCTATGGCCAGCCGCAGCTGTCCTTCGCGCCGATCAGCATGGGCAACATGGACGCAGTCGACGTGGTTCGCGGCGGCGGTGCCGTGCGCTACGGCCCGCAGAACGTGGGCGGCATCGTCAACTTCGTGACCCGCGCAATCCCCGATGCGCCAACCGTCAAAGGCGGCTTGCAGACCGAGACCAGTCCGTCCTCCAGCCATGACGGTTTCAAGACCACCGGCAACCTGCTGGCTGGCGGCACTGCCGACAACGGCCTGGGTGGCGCAATCCTGTACTCCGGCACCCGTGGCGGCGACTGGCGCGAAAACAGCAACACGCGCATCGACGACCTGATCCTCAAGGGCAAATACCAGCTGGACGACGCCAACAGCTTCAACGCCATGGCGCAGTACTACGAAGGCCAGGCCGATATGCCCGGCGGCTTGAACGTCAAGGACTACAAGGCAGATCCGTACCAGTCCACCCGCCCGTACGACAAATTCTGGGGCCGCCGCACGATGTTCAACGCCGGTTACCGCTACCAGGAAGACCGCCGCGAATTCACCGCCAACACTTTCTTCACCACCACTTTGCGTAATGGTTACCTGGACCAGGGCAGTTTCCTGTCGTTGTCCCCGCGCGAATACTGGGTGCGCGGCCTGGAAACACGCTTCGCTCAAGGCTTCGATCTTGGCCCTACCAGCCATGAAGTGGGCGTTGGCTACCGCTACATCAGCGAAGCCGGCCATGAGATGCGCTACCGCACGCCGATCAGCGCCAACCAGCAACTGCCCAATACCAACAGCCGCAACGACCGCGACACGCGTGGCGCCACTGAAGCCAATGCGTTCTTCATCGATGACCGCATTGATATCGGCAAGTGGACCATCACCCCGGGCGTGCGCTACGAGATGATCGAGTCCCAGCAGACCAACAACCTGAGCAACGTCAAATACAAGGGCGACTACAACACCGCGCTGCCGGCGTTGAACGTGCTCTATCACCTCACCGAAGACTGGAACCTCTACGCCAACACCGAAGGCTCGTTCGGCAGCGTGCAATACAGCCAGATGCCTAACCGCGTGAGCAGCGGCGAAGTGAAACCGGAAAAAGCCCGCACCTGGGAACTCGGCACGCGCTACGACAACGGCAGCCTGCGTGCGGAAATCGGCGTGTTCCTGATCAACTTCGACAACCAGTACGACAGCAACCAGACCAACGATACAGTGATCGCCCGTGGCGAGACACGCCACCAGGGCATCGAGTCGAGCATCAACTACGCCCTCGACGGCTTGAGCCCGGCGCTCGCGGGCTTTGACGTGTACGCCACCTACGCCTATGTGGACGCAACTATCCGCGAAGACGGCCCGAACAAAGGCAACCGCGTGCCCTTCTCGTCCAAGCACAAAGGCACGCTGGGCGTGGGTTACACCGAAGGCCGCTGGAAGCTCAATGTCGACAGCAGCTACCAGAGCAGCCAGTTCGCCGACAACGCCAACACCCAGGCCGAAACCGCCGACGGCGCCAACGGACGTATCCCCGGCTACATGCTGTTCAGCAGCCGTGCGGCGTATGACTTCGGCCCGCAACTGCAAGACTTGAATGTGGCGGTCGGTGTGAAAAACATCTTCAACAAGCAGTACTTCACGCGCTCGTTCGACGACAACAACAAGGGCAAATATGTAGGCGAGCCACGCACGGTGTACGTGCAGACCTCCATCGCGTTTTAGGTACCGCCGAGGCTGCGAAGGCGGCGGCACAGGCGAGATATAAGCTGCCTGACCCACCGCTTTCGCAGCCTCGCTAAAGCTCGACAGCTCCCACAGGGGATCGGCTGTGTTGGTTAGATCTCAGTTCGTAGGGCCATCGCGTCATACACAAATCCCGCCAGCGACAAAGATCCAATGTGGGAGCTGTCGAGCCCCAGCGAGGCTGCGAAGGCGGCGGCACAGGCGAAATATAAGTTGCCTGACCCACCGCTTTCGCAGCCTCGCTAAAGCTCGACAGCTCCCACAATAGATCGGCGCTGTTGCTGAGGTTTCGGTGAGCGCGGCCATCGCGTCGAACGCAGATTCTCCCAGCGACAAAGCTCAAATGTGGGAGCTCTCGAGCCCCAGCGAAGCTGCGAAGGCGGCGGCACAGGCGAAATATAAGTTGCCTGACCCACCGCTTTCGCAGCCTCGCTAAAGCTCGACAGCTCCCACAATAGATCGGCTTTGTTGCTGAGGTTTCGGTTAGCGCGGCCATCGCGTCGAACGCAGATTCTCCCAGCGACAAAGCTCAAATGTGAGAGCGGCTTTGTTGGTGAGGCCTGCGTTGGCGGCGTCTAACTGCCTGCCAGGCAACTCGGGGTGCCGGCCACCATGGCGTCGATGGCGCAGCGCGTCTTGGCTGGCATGTGTGCCGCCGTCGGCCAGATCACGTGGATCGGCGCAGGCTGGTCGCGGTGGCTTGGCAGTACCGCTTCCAGTTGCCCGCGTAGCACGTAGTGCGCAATCAACCAGCTCGGCAACCAGGCCAGGCCCACGCCCGCAATCGCGGCATCGGCCACGGCCTGGAGGTCGTCGAGCATCAACAGCGAAGGCACACCGGGGCGCTGCGAGGTATTGCAACGGTAGGCAATGCCTCGGTGGGCGGCTAGGTCATCGATAGATTCGATAGGCCCGACCCGCTGCAAATAGGCCGGCGAAGCTGCCAGCCCAACAGACTGTTCGCCCAGGCGACGCGCACTCAGGCGGTCAGTGTCCGGCAGCGGACCAATGCGCACGGCCACGTCGAAGCCTTCCTGTGCGAGATCGATCAGCCGGTCAGAAAACGAAATCTCGATCTCCAACGCCGGGTAACGGTCCATCAACCCCCACAACGCTGGCGCCGCATAATGATGGCCGAAAGCCAATGGCAAGCTCGCCCTTAAACGCCCGCGTGGCTGCTGTCGGCCGCTTTCCAGCACCGATTCGGCAGCTTCAAGTTCTGCCAGCGCGCGCACGCAATGTTCGTAATACGCCTGCCCGTCTTCAGTCAGACGCTGCCGTCGAGTGGAGCGCTGCAACAGGCAAGCGCCCAAGCGGGCTTCCAGGCGCGCCAGGCCTTTGCCCACGGCGGAGCGCGTGAGGTTCAGCCGTTCGGCGGCCTCGGTCAGGTTGCCGCTCTCGACAATTTGCAGAAACAGTTCAACGCCATCAAAACGCGCAGTGGCCATGAGCTTATTGTCGCCTTGTTATCCCTTATCAAAGGAAAACTTATCACGAATAAAGAATTCTGTTCCCGTGAGAATAGCGCTCTCACCTAAACAAAAGGGACTATCCCATGCCGCCCGCCGCCGCCGTATCGGCCGTCAGTGCCCCGCGCACCGCCAGAGATGGCCTCGCGCTCACCGCCGTGTGCCTTGTGGCACTGATGTTCGGCCTGGAAATCTCCAGCGTGCCGGTCATTCTGCCAACCCTGGAACAACAGCTGGGCACGGGTTTTCAGGATGCGCAGTGGATCATGAACGCCTACACCCTGGCCTGCACCAGCGTCTTGATGGCCGCCGGCACCCTGGCTGACCGCTTTGGACGACGGCGCATGCTGGTGTTGTGCCTGTGGTTGTTTGGATTGGCTTCGCTGGCCTGCGGGCTGGCCAATGATGCCTCCACCTTGATCGCGGCGCGCTTCGTTCAGGGCATAGGCGCCGGGGCGATGATGATCTGCCAGTTCGCCATTTTGTCGCACCAGTTCCGCGAACCGGCGGCGCGCGCGCGAGCCTTCGCGATATGGGGCGTGATCGCAGGCGTGGGCTTGGGCTTCGGGCCGATGGTCGGCGCGTTGATTCTGGCAGTCGCGGACTGGCGCTGGGTGTTCCTGGTGCATGTGCCGCTCACACTGCTGACCTTGGTGCTGCTGCGCATCAGCGTGCAGGAATCCCGAGACCCGGCGGGCCATCGGCTGGATATCGCCGGCATGCTGACCTTGACGCTGACGGTGTTCGCCTTGGTGTACTTCATTACTCAGGGCAGCGAAAACGGCTTCGGCACCCCGGCGATGCTTGGCTGGGCCGCTTTGTCGCTGGTGGGGTTGCTGCTGTTCATCTTTGTTGAGCGACGCAGCGCGCACCCGATGTTCGATTTCTCGGTGTTCCGCGTCCAGCGCTTCAACGGCGCGCTGATGGGGTCGATTGGCATGAACTTCAGTTTCTGGCCCTTCATGATCTACCTGCCGCTCTACTTCCAGGCTGGCCTGGGTTACGACACGCTGACCACCGGCGCGGCCTTGCTGGCCTATACGCTGCCGACCTTGCTGGTGCCGCCGCTGGCGGAACGCCTGGCCCTGCGCTACGGCGCCGAACGTATTATCCCGCTGGGCCTGAGTTTGATGGGTGCAGGGTTTATCAGCATGGCGGCGGTCAATGGCGCGCAGCAGCCGAGTATCGTCTGGGTACTGTTCAGTTGTGTGTTAGCGGGCGTGGGACTGGCGCTGACCAACTCACCGACCACCAACACCACCACCGGCGCCGTGTCGGCTGACCGGGCGGGCATGGCCTCGGGTATCGACCTCAGCGCACGGTTGATCACGCTGGCGCTCAATATCGCGTTGATGGGGCTGGTGCTGCTGCTGGGCATCGGCCATCACCTTTCCAGCCTGCTACCTGCTACAACGGCCGTGGACTGGCCCGCTATCAGCCAAAACATTGCAGCCGGCAAGCTGGACGCGCTGGTGCTGGCGCCTGCAGATGCCCAGGCCGCGCTGCGCCACGGTGCCGGCTGGGCCATGTTGTTTGCGGGTGTTGGCGCGTGTGGGCTGGCGATCTTGAGCCGGTACTTCTTCCAGCAGCGGCGGTAAACGAAAACGGGCCTGCGTATGCAGGCCCGTTTTATTGGGGTTGAAAAAACACTCAGCTATCAGCTGTTAAGCGCAGCCTGTTCGTTTTCCAGAAATTCCTCTTCCAACTCGGCCTCATCAGCCTTGGTATCCGGCAAGCTCTGCCCTGCGGCGCGTGGTTTGCCGCGCAGTTTGCCGTACAGATGTTCCAGCGCATGCTCAAGCTTGGTGGCGGCGCCATCGATCGCCTGTTCCAGCGTATCGGCCTTGTGCAGTACCGACAGTGGTTGATGGCCCTTTGGCCGTGCTTCCAGACGGCAACTCAGATCGTGGGGCCCGGGCTTATCGCCGTTTTCATCCTTCAGGTAGACCTCAACGCGGGTCAGGTCTTCTTCATAACGTTCGAGCGTGCTCTCAATGGTAGTTCGTACCCACTCCTCCAGTCGGATGCTGCTTTCAATATGGTTATCGCTATTGACTTGGATTTGCATAGTTCTTCCCTTATTTCAGCTAGCTCGCGAGAGGTCACAACTGCGACACCGGGGCGGTGAAACCATGACCTCTTGATTACACAATTGAGCACTGCGCAGAACAATTCAACCCCTTTGCAAAGATAAATCCCACATTACAAATTAACCCTGACGAGGAGCAAAAACGCTGTTAGGGTGGGGAGTTAGTTACATCTTCTTACGCCCAGCGAACCTCATAATTGCCCCTCTCCCAACGGGTGCAATCCGCGAAAAACCCCTGCTTCCTCTACCAGCCAGTCATGCACCGCACGCACGCCCGGATGGCTCAACGCGCCCGGCGCATACAGCAGCACATAACGTTTATGGTTGGGCACGGCCAGGCCGAAAGGCACGATCAAGGTGCCGCGTTCAAGTTCATCGTTAAGCAAGGTACGCCGTGCAATCGCTACGCCCATACCCGCGATGGCGGCCTCGATGGTCAGGTGGTTGCGGTTGAAGGTGTGGCCGCGTCGCACGTCGGCGTCGTGGTAGCCGATGGCATTCAGGTAAAACTCCCACTCGGCGTATTCATAACTCCCACGCCAGGCGGTGATGTCGTGCAACAGCGGGAAATGCACCAGGTCCGCAGGGCCATGCAGCGGTGGCCTTCCGCGCAGCAGGCTCGGCGCGCACACCGGAAAGATCTGTTCATCGAGCAGGGCTGTGGATAACAGGCCGGGGTAGCTGCCGTCGTTCAAGTCGATGGCCAGGTCGAAGTCGCCCTCGTGCAGGGCGATGCTGCTGTCTTCGGCGACCATGCGCAGTTGGATATCCGGGAAGCGCTGCTGCAAACGCGGCAAACGCGGGGTCAGCCACTTGCCGAGAAACGACGGGATCGAGCGCAGGCGCAAAGTGCCGCTGATCATCCCCGCGTCCAGCCGCTGCAATTCCGCATCGATGCTGCCGTAGGCCTCGCCGACGGTCGCCGCCAGCCTTTGCCCTTCGGCACTCAGCTCCACGCCACGGGCGCGCCGATGAAACAGCCGAAAACCCAAGCGCTCTTCCAACTGGCGGATTTGCTGGCTCACCGCCCCCGGCGTGATGTGCAGTTCTTCGGCGCAGCGGGTGAACGACAAATGCCGTGCGGCGCAGGAAAACACGTGCAACCAGACATACGTCTGGCCATGAAGGGGGCGAGTCATAGCGTTTAGTCCTGCTAAAGGGTGTCTTAGGATAATTCGTTGGTCAGTGCCGATCCAGAGGCTCAGTATCGCGCCAATTCCGCCTGTTCTACAAAACATGGCAGCGATTTTTACTCCATTGCTTGTAAGGCTTTAGCATGGCTATCAGTGTTTTCGATCTATTCAAAGTGGGCATCGGCCCATCCAGCTCCCATACCGTCGGCCCGATGCGCGCAGCGGCGACCTTCGCCCAAGCCTTGACCGACCAACAATTACTGGCCGATACGCGACGTATCGAAGTGCGCCTGTACGGCTCGCTGTCCGCCACGGGCGTGGGCCACGCCACCGACCGCGCTACCGTGATGGGGCTGATGGGCGAATGGCCAGACAAGGTCGACCCCACCTCGATCAATGCGCGTATTCAGCAATTGCGCGAATCCGGCCGATTGCTGCTCGCAGGCGCGCAGGATATTGCCTTCAACTGGCACACCGACCTGCTGCTGCTCGACGAAAGCCTGCCCTACCACCCCAACGCCATGTCCCTGCACGCCTATGGCGAAAACGGCCTGCTGAGCGAACAAACCTATTACTCGGTAGGCGGCGGTTTCATCATCGAAGCGGCCGAAGCCGCCTCGGGCATCGCGCCTACCAGCGACGTTGAATTGCCCTACGACTTTTCCAGCGCCGTCGAACTGCTGGCCTTGTGCAACAAGCACGGACTGCGGGTTTCCGAGCTGATGATGGCCAATGAACGCGCTTGGCGCTGCGACGAAGAAATCCGCAGCGGCCTGCTGCATATCTGGTCGGTGATGCGCGAGTGCGTGGAGCAAGGCTTGCGCGATGAAGGCATCTTGCCAGGCGGCCTCGACGTGCCACGCCGTGCGGCGAAATTGCATCGCAGCCTGCTGGAAATCGGCAAACCCAACGTGATCACCTCCACCTTGTCGGCGATGGAATGGGTCAACCTGTTCGCCCTTGCCGTCAACGAAGAAAACGCCGCCGGCGGGCGCATGGTCACCGCGCCGACCAACGGGGCGGCGGGGATCATTCCGGCCGTGCTGCACTACTACATGAAGTTCAACCCGCAAGCGTGCGATGACGATGTGGTCAATTTCTTCCTGGCTGCCGCTGCCGTGGGCATTCTCTGCAAGAAGAACGCTTCGATCTCCGGCGCCGAAGTCGGCTGCCAGGGCGAAGTCGGCTCGGCCTGCGCCATGGCCGCTGCGGGCTTGGCCGATATCCTCGGTGCCACGCCCGAGCAATTGGAAAACGCCGCTGAAATCGGCCTTGAACACAACCTCGGCCTGACCTGCGACCCGGTCGGCGGCCTGGTGCAAGTGCCCTGCATCGAGCGCAACGCCATCGCGGCGGTCAAGGCCATCAACGCCACGCAAATGGCCCTGCGCGGTGACGGCAAACACTTTATTTCCCTCGACCGGGTGATCCGCACCATGCGCGATACCGGCGCCGACATGCATGACAAATACAAAGAAACTTCACGGGGCGGCCTGGCGGTCAGCTGGGTGGAGTGCTGATCGGAGCACTGCTACCCGCCCCCTACGTGAGCCCGCGCAAAAATAATAACGAGGCAATATCGATGACTGATGTACGTACACCTGCCGCTGAAAACCCTGCTGTTGCTGTAGATAACGTTTTAGAAAACACCGCCACCACCGGCTGGACCAAACACGACACCACCTGGATGCTCGGCCTCTACGGCACCGCCATTGGCGCCGGCACCTTGTTCCTGCCGATCAACGCCGGCGTTGGCGGCTTCTGGCCACTGATCGTGCTGGCCTTGCTGGCCTTCCCGATGACCTTCTTCGCTCACCGTGGACTGACGCGGTTTGTGCTGTCGGGCAAATCCGGTGATATCACCGAAGTGGTCGAAGAACACTTCGGCGTCGGCGCGGGCAAGCTGATCACGCTGCTGTACTTTTTCGCGATTTTCCCGATCCTGCTGGTGTACAGCGTGGCGCTGACCAACACCCTCAGCAGCTTGATGGAACACCAACTGCACATTGCCCCGCCGCCTCGGGCGATTCTGTCGCTGGTGCTGATCCTCGGCCTGATGGCCATTGTGCGCTGCGGCCAGGGCGTGATCGTCAAAGCCATGAGCGTGCTGGTGTACCCCTTCGTCGCCGCCTTGCTGTTGCTGGCCGTGAGCCTGGTCCCCAACTGGAACGGCGCATTCTTCGCCTCCGCCAGTGAAGGCATGCCATTGCCGCTGTTCTTCAAGACCCTGTGGCTGGCGATCCCGGTGATGGTGTTCTCTTTCAACCACTCGCCGATCATTTCCGCCTTTGCCGTCGACCAGAAGCGCGTCTACGGCCCACAAGCCGAACGCAAAAGCAGCGGCATCCTCGCCACCGCCCACGGCATGATGGTGCTGACGGTGATGTTCTTCTGCTTCAGTTGCGTGCTGGCCCTGTCGCCGGCTGACCTGGCGGCTGCCAAGGCACAGAACATTTCGATCCTGTCGTACCTGGCCAACCACTTCCAGACGCCGGTGATTGCTTACGCCGCGCCGTTGATCGCGCTGGTGGCCATCACCAAGTCCTTTCTCGGCCACTACATCGGCGCAAGCGAAGGCTTCCAGGGTTTGATCGTCAAATCCCTGCGTGGGCGCAACCGTTCGATGTCATCCAAGGGGCTGGAACGCTGCACCGCACTGTTCATGGTGCTGACCTGCTGGGCCGTGGCGACCTTCAACCCGAGCATCCTCGGCATGATCGAAACCCTGGGCGGGCCGATCATCGCATGCCTGCTGTTCCTGATGCCGATGTACGCGATCCGCCGTGTGCCCTCTCTGCGCCAGTATTCAGGCCAGGTGTCGAATGTGTTTGTGGTGGTGATCGGGCTGATTGCGCTGTCTGCGATCGTTTTTTCGGTTTTGCCCTGAAATCGAACACGATCTAAAGAACACCACACATCAAATGTGGGAGCGGGCTTGCTCGCGAATGCGGTCCTTCAGCTAAGTATTTATTGGCTGACACACCGCTTTCGCGAGCAAGCCCGCTCCCACATGAGTATTGCAGCGCCTGGTAGGGAGCTATACGGCACGCCCCTTGCTGTACAGCTAACGAGGCAAACGGACCTTGTGAAACCTCAGCGACGGAGTGGCCGGTGGTCAGGCAATGCGAACTAAACCAGACACCGGTCGTCAATGACTGCATGTTCTTATCAGGCGGTAACGCACCATGGACAATCCTTTTCAGATCATCACTGACACCTTCACGCCCACCTACCGCGTCAACCTGAGCATCCAACGGCTCGATGGCAGCATCATGCTCACCCTCTCGGATGAGACGGGCGTGGTCGCCAAACGCATGATCAGCGCCGAACAACGCAACGACCCGCAACGTCTCAAGCGCTTAGTGCAGAGCATTCAATTCGGCATCGCCATCGAACAGGGCCACAGCGCCATGGAGATTTTGGCGGTGATGACGGACGGCGACAGCCACAAACTCTTGCAGCCACCGCCCGCCCGCACCCTGCCCTTCAGCGTCGGGCTTTAAAGCTCGCCTTTCTCGGTTTCCAGGCTCGCCTCGCCCTTGCGACGCGGGCCTTCGACCTTCACCGACGGGAACGCCGACGAGGCGTAGCGCACCACCAGGATTGAAAACGCCAGCAACAGAATGCCGCCGCACAGGTAGATGATGCCGATGTCCGGCGGGTTGTGGTGCGACACGTTGGAGATCAGCAGGCGCGTCAGCGCGGTGATCGCCACGTAGATCAGGAAGCGCACGGGCATGTGGTTGGTCTTGAAATAAATCCCGACCATTGCGCCCAATTCCAGGTAGATGAACAGCAGCAAGATGTCATCGATCTTGATGTGCCCGTTCTCCAGCATCCCCAGAAACTCCATCACCGCCGCCCAGGCGGTCACCGCACCAATGGCGAACAGCGCCAGGTAGTGGAACGTCTCGACGAACAGATTGCCCAGCGACTCGGCCAGCCCATGGACTTGCTGACGCAGCTTTTCGGCCCAGTTGATTTTCACGATGATGCTTCCTTAGGTCGGCTCGACCGGATAATGCGGGGTGGACGTGACGGTTGTTCTGCATGCAGAAAAAAGGCCAGACAATAGCAATTGAGATGGTAGTCGCGTGAGATGAGGAACAAGGGGACAACACAGAGTGTGGCGAGGGCACTTGCTCCCGTTGGGCCGGGCTGGCGCTCCAGCGCGTAGCGGCCCTAAAACCTGCAAATGGGTTTTAACTGGAAGAATACCTTCGCCTGAATTGGGGCTGCTTCGCAGCCCAACGCGAGCAAGCTCGCTCGCCACAGTTACGCGCAGGACCTTAGGCGGGTGCGACTTGCTCCAGGGCTCGGTCGACCAACAAACCGCCCATTTCCACGAGTTGATGAATTGCCAAGACCAAGCTTCGCTGCGGACCTTCAAGGTCGAATGCCAGCGTATTGGCCATCTCACGGGCGCTGCTTAGGGTTTCGCTGGCATTGGCGAGCAAGGTTTCTGTATCAGAATCAGGAGTAACGCTGAACAGCGTCGAATCAGTAGACGGGGGGTTAGGGGTGATCTTTTTCATGGCACAGCTCCTCTCGTAGGGAAACCATCACCATCTGCCGCCAAGCAGGTTGGGTGACGGATTGCACAAGGTTGGCGGACCGGTACGAAAGGAACCCGGCACCCCGAAGGGTCCCTGTGCAACCCGCCATAACATAAGAATGCAAACGACGTTAGCGTTTGAAATCCCATTAGAGCGTTGTTGCACCTTTCGTAGCAGGCCGCCAAGCCCGCTCGCTGCATGTGCAGCGCCGTTGGAAGGTAAGCCATCGGACAATTCCAGCGCAACCCCGGCAAGTTGTCAGAAATTTCCGTTGTAGCAAACCCTCAATTCCCAACTACATTAAAAAACTGCTACCCAAACCTCGTGGTTTGACTTACCCTTTTGCCTGTATATAAATACAGTAGTCGCAAAAGACAACTATCGTGAAGGCATGTGAGGTGGTGAATGGCCGTCGAAGTGGTATACCGCAGCAGCCGAGATCTGGAGCGTTTGTTCATGGATAAAGCCGAAGCTGATCGTCATGACAAGATGCTTGAACTCGCTGAGTTGCTGGCAGAAGTGTTGCAAAAAGCCGTGCCGTCCCTGAGCGAGCAGCAGGTGGAGGAAGCCGGGATCTACATGGCGAAAAATCGCGATGTCTTTGCCAAGGCGTTCAAGAGCCAGCCGGATGCGTTGTCCGAGTTGCTGAACTCGGTAGACGAGTAAATGCCCGAATTGAACAGGCCCTGAATCATTGATTCAGGGCCTTTTTAATGCCTGGGCTATTTGTAGAGCAGGCGTTCGGCCAACTCGTCCGCCACCCGCGCCGGGGAGCGTTTTTCGGCTTGGGCGTGGGCGAAGATTTCAGTCAGGCGCGTGCCGATGTTCGACAGGTGCGCAGTGATGCCAGGCAGTTCGGTGCCGGCGTGTTTGAGGGCGACGTAGATCAGGCCGCCGGAGTTGATCACGTAGTCCGGAGCGTAAAGGATGCCGCGCCCTTCCAGTTGGTCGGCAATGTCCAAGGTGGTCAATTGCGCGCTGGCGGAGCCGGCCACGGCGGCGCAGCGCAGTTGGCCGACCGTGTGGCGATTGAACACTGCACCCACACCGCATGGCGCCAGGATGTCACAGGGTGTGCTGAGCAAGGCATCGTTGGCGATGGGGTGTGCGCCGAGCTGCTCCATGGCCAGTTGCACCTTGCCGTGGTCGATGTCGCTGACCAGCAGCTCGGCGCCCGCCGCGTGCAGTTGTTCGGCCAGGGCAAAACCGACATTGCCCAGGCCCTGGATCGCGACGCGCAGGCCTTCGAGGTTGTCACTGCCCAGGCGCGCCATGGCGGTGGTGCGAATACCGGTGAACACGCCCATGGCCGCATGCGGCGCCGGGTCACCTGCGGCCGTGGTGCTGGTGACGAAACGGGTGTGTTGGGCGATGCAGTCCATATCGGCGACAGAGGTGCCGCTGTCGATCGAGGTGACAAAACGGCCGTCGAGTTTTTCGATACAACGGCCAAATGCTTCGAACAACGCGGCCCGGCTTTCCACGTGCACGGGGCGGATAATCACCGCCGTGCCACCGCCCACCGGCAGGCCGGCCAGGGCAGCTTTGTAGCTCATGCCTTGGGCCAGGCGCGCAGCATCGGCTACGGCACTTTCATCGTCGGGGTAAGCAAGATAACGGCAACCGCCCAAGGCAGGGCCGAGGCGGCTGTTGTGGATGGCGATGACGGCCTTCAACCCGGTGACCGGGTCGACGCTCAGGTGCAGCGATTCAAGGCGGGTGCTGTGCATAAGCGCAAACATCGTCAGGCTCCCGAATCACTTCTGGTAGAGGCCCCAGTATAGGCTTGCGGTAGAAAACTGCTGAATCACGCTGGAATAAGCCGCCAGGTTTCGTAGGCATCACGACATAAGCACGCAGGACATTTCTTAAGTTACTGGACGAAAATTCACAGCAAGGCTAAAACGTGGGCATCCGCCGGAGAATGCAATGAATCCCCGCAAAGCCTTTTTCGCCTGCCTGGACCGCTCACCGCCAGCGCTGTTTGAAGCCGCGCTGTGGATAGCGGCTGAACATGATCCGAGCGTGCAACCCCTGCTGATCCTGCAAGACCTGACCTTGCTGCAACAACAGGTCAGCGTCGGCATGCCCATGCTGCCGGCGGATGAACTCGGCCAGCCGCTGCTGCGGCGTATGAATGACCTGGGGTTTGCCCAGGATGATTCGACGCCACTACGCCCCGCCGCCGCGCTGCTCGACAAGGTGCTGCAGCGCAAACGCGGCCAACCCTTGGCCATGGGCCTGATCGCGCTGGAGATGGCGCGGCGCCTGGATATCCCCATGGTGGGCGTTAACTTCCCCGGCCATTTCCTGCTGCGAGTGCCTGGCGCCGATCACCTATTGGACCCTTGCGGCGGGCGGCGCCTGTACCCCAACGACTGCCGCGAGTTGCTGCATCGCCAGTACGGGCCAAACCTCAAGTTACAGGCCGAGCACCTGCACACCGCCGAACCGCGCGCGATTCTGCAACGGCTGTCACGTAACCTGCGCCAACTGCACCTGGCCAATGACCACCCGCTGTCGGCCCTGATCGACGCCGAGCGCGTGCTGGAATTGGGTAACGCCAGCGCAGCGGATTACCTGGCGCGGGCCAGCCTTTACCAGCGCCTGGACTGCCCGAGCGCCGAGCGTTTTGACCTGGAACATGCCCTGCTGCTCAGCGAAGACCCGATCCAGCGCCTGCGACTGACCGAGCGGCTGGGGCATTTGCCGCCCAACACCGTGGTGCACTGACATACTTATTTTTGGCGATCAGGATTTATTGTGGCGAGCGGGCTTGCCCCGCGTTGGGCTGCGCAGCAGCCCCAATACAGTCACCGCATTTCTCCAGACACACCGCAGTGGCAGGTTTTGGGGCCGCTTCGCAGCCCAACGCGGGGCAAGCCCGCTCGCCACAACACGCCAGCTCCCGCACTTGATCGGCATTGAATCAATGATTGGCCCGCGCCTTGAGAGTATCGCTGTGCAAAGGACCCTGCACCGCGTTGGAGCCAGGCGAGCGCACCTGAATGATCAACAGCGCCGCAATCACCGCCGGAATCGCGCAGAAGAAAAAGATCTGCTCAACCGGAATATGCATCGCCAGCAACATGCTGCCAAACAACGGCCCCAGGATTGAACCAAAGCGCCCCACGCCCAAGGCCCAGCCAGTGCCAGTGGCGCGCACGTGCGCCGGGTAGAAGTTGCTGGCGAAAGCGTTGAGGGTCAGTTGCCCACCAATAATGCAGAACCCGGCCGCGAACACACAGGCCACCAGATAACGCGGGTTGTCATGGTTCAACCCGAGCAAAATCGTGCACACCGCAGCCGCCGCCAACACGCCGGACAACAACCGCACTTTGCTTTTAAGGCGGTCGGCAAACCAGGCCATGCCGATGGCGCCCAAGGTGCCGGCAAACAGGAACATTGAGGTCACAAGGTTAGCTTGTTTCAACGCCAGGCCGCTTTCCAGCAGCAGCGTCGGCAGCCAGCTGATCATGAAATACAGCAGGATCAGGCTGACAAAAAAAGTCGCCCAAATCAGCACGGTCGGACGCGCATAGCCGTTGCGAAACAGCTCCAGCACCGTGAGTTTGCTGCCCTGCTCTTGAAGGTTGTCTGCTTCACTCGCCAGCGGCGGCTGCCAGTCGGGCAGCATGCGCGCCGTGACCTTTTGCAGCCGCGTATACGGTGGCGCATCACGTAACAGGCGTGGCAACGATTCCGGCAGCAGCCACACCAGGAAGGGGAACAACAGCAACGGCGTCACCCCGCCCGCCAGGAAGACTGCCTGCCAGCCGTAGCCTTCGATAAACCCCGCTGCCACAAACCCACCCGCCGCACCGCCAAACGAGAAGCCGCAGGCGGCCAGTGTCACCATCAAGGTGCGCATGCGCGGTGGGGAATATTCCGACATCAACGCCATGGCGCTGGGCATCGCGCCGCCCATGCCAATGCCGCAGATAAACCGCGCGGCCATCAGGGTGGTCAGCGAGTTGGCGAACACCATCAGCACGGTGAGGCTCGCGTAGATCAGCACGCAGGCCAGCAGGATACGGCGCACGCCGAAGCGGTCGGCCAGCGGCGTCACCAACAACGAGCCCAAGGTCAGGCCCAGCAGGTTGGCGCTGAACACCGGGCCGAACGCGGCTTTTTCCAGGCCCCAGTCCTGAGCCAACGCCGGCACCACATAACCCAGTACCTGAGCGTCATAGCCGTCGGTTACCAGCAGTAGCGCCAGCAACAGCAGAATCAACCACTGGTAGCGCGACACCGGACGGGCGTCGAGTGCCGTGCGAAAGCTCGCAATCTGATTGTGCATCGCAAGTACCTGTTTTTATTATTGTTCCCGCGCTCCGCGTGGGAATACAGCCTTGGACGCTCTGCGTCCGCTCTTGGAACCGTGACGCGGAGCGTCACACGATGCATTCCCACGCGGAGCGTGGGAACGATCGTCAGGTGTCAGGGGTGTCAGGTTGATTCGCCGGATGCGCTTGCACAAACGCCGGATGCTGCGCCGCCAGCGCCGCCACGCGGCCAATGCGTGGGTAAGCGCCCAACGGCACCTTGAAGCGTTCAGCCGCGTACAACTGCGGGATCAGAAACGCATCGGCCATCCCCGGCTGCTCACCAAAACAAAAGCCTTCATCGCCAATCAACTGCTCCACCGCGCCCAGGCCCTGGCTGATCCAATGCCCGATCCACTCGAGCACTTGTGCCTCGTCATGCCCCCATTTGCGCAGCAGGTTTTGCGTGCTGGAGTTGTGCAGCGGATGGATATCACAGCCGATGATCGACGCCACAGCGCGCTCATGGGCGCGGGTCGCCAAGTCCTTGGAGAGCAGTGGCGCCTGTGGATAACGCTCTTCCAGGTACTCGATGATTGCCGGTGATTGAATCAAGAGCTCGCCAGCCTCGGTACGCAGCGCCGGCACACGGCCCTGCGGGTTAATCGCCAGGTACTGCGGCTGACGATTGGCACCACCCGGCGGCACCAGCAGGTTCACCGGCACGGCGGTAAAGTCCAGCCCCTTGAGCGCCAGGGCGATGCGCACCCGGTACGACGCCGTAGAACGGTAGTAGGTATAGAGTTGCATCGCCCTGCCCTCTTAGCGTGCTGCAATCACGGTGCCACGGCATTCGCCGAAACCGATGGAGGCAAAACCTTCACGGTTGCAACGGGCGCGCAGGATGATTTCGTCGCCATCTTCAAGGAACTTGCGCACCTCGCCGGAGGCCAGTTCAATCGGTTTTTTACCGCCTTCGGTGATCTCCAGCAGGCTGCCGAATTGCCCTGGCTGCGGCCCGGACAAGGTGCCCGAACCAAACAAATCACCGGCCTGCAGCTGGCAGCCGTTGACGCTGTGGTGTGCAACCAACTGCGCTACGGTCCAGTACATGTGCTGGGTGTTGCTCAGGGCCAGGCGGTGTTCCGGCAGGTTTTGCTCGCGCATCGCAGCGGTGGTCAGCAGCACTTCCAACTGGATGTCCAGGCCTCCCGTGGTCTGGTCACGCGTATCCAGCAGGTACGGCAGCGGCTGCGGGTCACCTGCGGGACGTGCCGGTTGGGCTTTGCGGAACGGTTCCAGCGCTTCGGCAGTGACCACCCACGGCGAAATGCTGGTGATGAAGCTTTTCGACAGGAACGGGCCGAGCGGCTGGTATTCCCAGGCCTGGATATCCCGCGCCGACCAGTCGTTGAGCAGGCAGAAACCGGCAATATGTTCAGCGGCGTCGCCAATGGCAATCGAGTCGCCCATGGCATTGCCCTGGCCGATCCAGATGCCCAGTTCCAACTCATAATCCAGGCGCGCGCACGGGCCGAAGGTTGGCTCGGTGTGGCCGGCCGGCAGCGTCTGGCCCTTAGGCCGACGTACGTCCGTGCCCGAGGGGCGAATGGTCGAGGCGCGACCGTGGTAACCGATCGGCACGTACTTGTAGTTGGGCAGCAACGGGTTGTCGGGACGGAACAGTTTGCCGATGTTTTGCGCGTGTTCGATGCCGACGTAGAAGTCGGTGTAATCGTTGATCTTCGCCGGCAAATGCATCTGGCAATCCGCCGCGCGGTGCAGCACCTGCGCCTCACGGGTGTGCATCTTGCTGCCTTCGGCGAGCAGTTCCAGCAGGCGCTCGCGCAAGGCTACGCGTGGGCCACGGCCGAGTTCAAAAAACGCGTTCAGTTGGCCACCGGCGGTGGCTTCAACGGCACGCCGTGCTTCACCTTCGAACTCATCCAGCGCAGCGTGCAGGTCGAGAATCGAATCGCCAATCGCCACGCCACTGCGCGGTGCCGAGCCATTGATGCTGAACACACCCAGCGGCAGGTTCTGCAAGGGGAAATCGCGGTGGCCGTTGGCGGAGGCTACCCAGCTGCGGGTAAGGGTTGGCTGAGTCATCGGTTATCTCCGGTTCGGGTTGAAGGTGGCGGGCAGCGAAGCCCAGCACGCGTCGTAGGAAGGTTGCAGTTGCGGGCACTCAAGGGCGAACTGTGTCGGGCGCAGCACCTGGCTGGTCTCGAACATGAAGGCCATGGTGTTATCGAGCTTGTGCGGTGCCAGGTCCACGTTGATGGCTTTGGTGCAGGTCTCGCCGTCCGGGCCGTGGGCGCTCATGCAGCTGTGCAGTGACACGCCGCCCGGCAGGAAACCCTCGGCCTTGGCGTCGTAGGCGCCCTGGATCAGGCCCATGTATTCGTTCATCAGGTTGCGGTGGAACCACGGCGGGCGGAAGGTGTTTTCGGCCACCATCCAGCGCGGCGGGAAGATCACGAAGTCGAGGTTAGCCAGGCCATGCACGCTGGTGGGCGAGGTCAATACGGTAAAGATCGACGGGTCCGGGTGATCGAAACTCACCGTGCCGATGGTGTTGAAGCGGCGCAGGTCGTATTTGTACGGCACGTTATTGCCGTGCCAGGCGACCACGTTCAACGGCGAATGGTCCAGCTCACAGGCCCACAGTTCGCCGAGGAACTTCTGCACCAGCGTTGTAGGCTTTTTACTGTCTTCGTAGTGGGCAACCGGCGTAAGAAAATCACGCGGGTTAGCCAGACCGTTGCTGCCGATTGGCCCCAGGTCCGGCAGACGCAGTGGCGCGCCGTGGTTTTCCGCAACGTAGCCGCGTGCCTGGGCATCCAGCAGTTCGATGCGAAATTTCAGGCCGCGGGGCAGCACCACGATTTCCAGCGGCTCGACGTCCAGCACACCCAACTCGGTGGCGATACGCAGACGGCCTTGCTCGGGGACGATCAACAGTTCGCCATCGGCATTGAAAAACACGCGCTCCATGGAAAGGTTGGCGCGGTAGGTGTAGATGCTGATGCCTGAAGGTTTTTCCGACCCGGAGTTGGCGGCCATGCCGACCAGACCGTCGACAAAGTCGGTGGGCTCACTCGGGATATCCAGCGGGTTCCAGCGCAAGCGATTCGGCGTCACCGCGCCCAACGGCCCACCGGCCAATTGCCGTTCCAGCTTGATAAACGCCGGGTGGTTGGCCGACGGCTGAATGCGGTACAGCCAGGTGCGGCGGGCTTCGCTGCGCGCCATGGTAAAGGCGGTGCCGGAAAACAGTTCGGTGTACAGGCCGTAGGGGGCTTTTTGCGGGGAGTTCTGGCCCACGGGCAGCGCGCCGGGCAGGGCTTCGCTGGCGAATTCATTGCCGAAACCCGACAGGTATTCGAGGTTCATGGATCATCCTCTGTGCGGAAGTTGTTTTTATCGTAATCCAGTTACGCATAACGTAATTTGATCACTATCGACCGTCAAGCTATAAAGACGCCCATTCATCTCTCGGATTCTCGCCCTTCCATGGAAAAGCCCCGCGACACCGGTAAACAGAAAGTCCGCTCGGCCGAAGTGGGCACCGATATCCTCAAGGCGCTGGCCGAACTGTCCCCGGCCACTTCGCTGTCGCGCCTGGCCGAACATGTGCAGATGCCGGCGAGCAAGGTCCACCGCTATTTGCAGGCGCTGATCGCCTCAGGGTTTGCCGAACAGAACACCGCCACCAACCATTACGGCCTGGGCCGCGAGGCGTTGCGCGTGGGTTTGGCAGCGCTGGGCAGCATAGACGTGTTGAAAGTCGGTGCGATGCCGCTGGCAGAGCTGCGCGATGAATTGAATGAAACCTGCTTTTTGGCCGTGTGGGGCAACCAGGGCGCGACCGTGGTGCAGATCGAACCGGCGGTGCGCGCCGTCACTGTAGTGACGCAGTTGGGTTCGGTACTGCCGCTGCTCAGCTCGTCCACCGGGCTGGTGTTCAGCGCCTATTTACCGTCGCGGGAAACCGTGGAATTGCGCGAACGCGAGATTCAGGCCGGGATTGCCCATGCCCTGGCGGACGACGAGGCTTACGCCAGCGCCTGTGAACAGATTCGCCGCCGCGGCCTGCACTTTGTGCATGGTTTGCTGATGCCCGGCGTGGATGCGTTGTCGGCGCCGGTGTTCAATGCGGTCGGGCAAGTGGCGGCGGTGATGACCGTGGTCGGCCCCACCTCACTGTTCCATGCCGATGAAGACGGCCCGGCGGCGCAGCGGTTGCTGGCGGCGACCCGGGCCGTGAGTTGGCGCATGGGCTATCAGCCCTGAGTCACTCGTCCCAGCGTGACAGGGCCAGCGCCACGCGGTTTTCCACGGCTTTGACCTGCGCGCCGCCCACCACGTAATTGTTACTCAGCATCGAGAACACCAGCTTGCGGCCTTGGGTATCGGTGATGTAACCGCTCAAGGACGACACGCCGCCCATGGAGCCGGTCTTGGCATGCAAGTTGTTCTCGGCCGCGGTGCCGCGCAGGCGATAACGCAGGCTGCCGCCGGTCATGCGGTCGGTATTGCCGGCAATCGGCAGCGCGTTGTACCAGGCGTTGAACCACGGCTGTTTGCTCGCGGCCAGCAGCAGGTCGGTGAGGTTTTGCGACGACACCAGATTACGTCGCGACAGCCCCGAGCCGTCGACCTGGCTCAGCGTCGCCGTATCCAGCCCCTGGCGCTTGAGAAACCCGGCCACCGCCACCGCACCCGCCGCCGCCGTGCCACTGTTGGCCGTCTGGCGGCCCATGGCCTTGAGCAAGGCTTCGGACATGTTGTTGTTCGAGAGTTTGAGCAGCGGCGTGATCAATTCCTGCAACGGCGCCGACTTGTGCTCGGCCAGCACCGTCACCGCCGCCGGGCTGGCAGCGCCCATCACTCGACGGCCCTGCACGGTAATCCCCTGCTGCGCCAGCGCTTGCTCGAACAAGTTGGCCACCAGTTGCGTTGGCTCCCAGACACTCACCAGTTGCTCGCTCTGACGCCCCGGCGCCACGGCGCCGCTGAGTTGCAGCAGGTTGGTGCCATGGCGACGGTTGATCCCGTAGGTGTTGCCCGGCCCACTGACAGCGCGGTTGCTCAGTTGCAGGTAGTTGGTGGGCGGGAAGATGTCGACACTCACAGGCTGCCCGGCCCGCGCTGGGGCCTTGGCGGTGACCAGCACACTGCCGGCATCAAAATCGGAATTGGGTGACACGGTCAGCGCCGAAATCTGTGCGCCGTAGTAGGTGGTTTCGTCGTCGTGGGACCAGTCGACGCCCAGCCGCTCGGCGTCAAACCAGGTGTCATCAAACACCAGGTCGCCCTGCACCTGACGCACGCCCTGGCTGGCCAACTGCGCCGCCAACGCCTGGTAATCGGCGAACTGAATGGTCGGGTCACCCAGGCCGCGCAGGTACAGGTTGCCGGTCAAGCGATCGCCCTGGCGAATGCCGTTGCTCAGCAGTTGTGTGGCGAAACGGTACTGCGGCCCAAGCACATCCATGGCCGCGGCCGTGGTCAGCAGTTTGAGGTTGGAAGCCGGCACCAGCCGCGTGCGCGGGTTGTGCTGATACAGCGTGGCGCCACTGTTGGCGTCCCGCACCATCAGCGAGACCGAGGCGCCGCGCAGCGCCGGGTCGGCCAGCAACTGGTCGAGGCTGTGCCCGGTGGCCGTCTTCGAAGGCGTGGCGCAACCGCCCAGTAACAAACTCAAGCCCACCAGCATCGCGCTGGTGTGTATCCATCGACCCAACTGCATCAGTACCGTTTTCCCGCAAAGTATTCAGTGGCGGCAACGCTACCAGTTCAATGCCGTTGTGGCGAGCGGGGCGGCTGTGGGATCGGGCCTGTTGTGGTGAGGGAACTTGCTCCCTCAGCCACACCAGGGTGCTGGTCTTAGAACTGCAGGGTGCTGGAGACCGACACCTGCCGCGCATCGCCGATGGACACAAACTGCGTGTTCACTGACGAGGTGTAGTAGGTGCGATCGAACAGGTTCTTCACGTTGAGCTGGAACTTGACCTTCTGCCCGTCGATTTTGGTGTCGTAGCTGGCAAACGCATCGGCCACCGTGTAGCTCGGCAGTTCGAAGCTGTTGGCCGCGTCCCCGGCCCGCTCGCCCACGTAACGGGCACCGGCGCCCACGCGCAATTGGTCGCCGCCGAGAATGCTGCCGAAGTCATACACAGCCGACAATGAAGCGGTGTTTTTCGCCACGTTTTGCAAGCGATTGCCTTTGAGCGTCGGGTCTTCAGTCACCTCGGCATCGGTGTAGGCGTAACTGCCGATCAGGCTCCAGTTGTCGGTGAGCTGGCCGCTGGCGTCCAGCTCCAGGCCACGGGAACGCACCTTGCCCGCCACGCTATAGACCGCCGCCAAACCGTCGCCGACCTGTACCAGTACGTTGCGTTTTTCGATATTGAACAGCGCAGCGCTGGCGGTGATGCGCCCCGGTATGTCGAGTTTGGTGCCCAGCTCCCAGGCCTTGGACTGCTCCGGTTCCAGGCTGCCGTCCAGCACGCTTTTGTTGGCCAACGGCGCGATGGTGGAGTTGGGCTTGAACGACTCGGTGTAGCTGCCGTAGAACGACAATTGATCGGTGTAGCGATACACCAGGCCGGCACGCGGCACCCACTTCTGGCCGTTGCCATCGGTGTTGGCGGTGAACGGCACGCCTTTGCCCGCGTATTGGTCGTACATCTGGTAGCGCGCACCGCCGACCAGAATCCACTGGTCATTGAGGTGGATGGCGTCCTGGAAGAACAGCGAATCGCTGCGCAGCAGGTCGGTCTGGTTGCTGTCCGGCGCGCTGACGGTGGTGCCTGCGACTTCGTTGCCGTACACCGGGTTGTTGTAATTGAACGGGCCACGCGGCGCCTGGCGAATCAGGTCGGCACGGTAGATCTTGCGGTACTCGTCATCCAGGCCGAACACCAGGTCGTGCTGCATGCCGCCGACATTGACCTTGCCTTCCAGGCTGGTGGTGGCGAAGCGGTCGGTGGTCAACGCGCCTTGGGTGCCGTCCATGCTGCGGGTCAGGGTGCCGTTGGTGTTGACCTTGACCACGCGCACCTGGCTGGCGTCGTAGGTCTCGCGGTTCCAGCTGTAACCAAAGTGGGCTTTCCAGTCGTCGTTCAAGTCATGGTCGACTTCCAGGCGATACAGGTCGGAGTGGCCTTGCATATTGTTGAACGGCTCATCCAGCCGACGGGTCGCGGGGATGTTCAACGGATGGTTGGTCTTGGGGTCGATGGCGGTGCCACGGTCGAACGGCGAAAGGAACTCGCGGTGTTCATAGGCGAACACCACTTTGGTGGTGTCGCCGTACCAGGCCAGGGACGGCGCCACCAACGTCTCGCGGTGGGTGCCGAAGTTGCGCCAGTAATCTTCGTCTTCATGGTCGACGATCAGCCGATAGGCCAGGCCGCTGTCACCAATCGGGCCGGTGGTGTCGAGGTTGCCGCCACTGCCGTTCTTGCCGTCACCGAAGCTCGAGCCGCGTGCAGTCAGGGAAGTGGACTGCACCAGTTCGGGCTTTTTGCTGACGATATTGACCACGCCACCCGGATCTTGAATGCCGTACAGCAGCGACGACGGGCCTTTGAGCACTTCGACGCGCTCGGCGGTGGAATTCAGTGCACGGCCCTGCACTATCGGCATGCCGTCTCGCATGATCGAGCCGTTACGGTTGTCACCAAAGCCGCGCAGCATCACCGCGTCCTGGGTGCTGCCGAGGGTGTTGGCCTGGGTGATGCCGCTGATATTGCCCAGTGCGTCGTCCAGGTTGCGCGGCTGTTGGTCGCGCAGCACTTGGGCGGGCACGACGTTGACGGTTTGCGGGGTTTCCAGCAGCAGGCCATGGGAGCGCATCACCGAGCTGGTGGGCGGCGGCTGGTAGCTGGTGGTGTCCTGGGCTTGGCTTGCGCCGCTGATGGTGGTGGCGCCCAGGTTGACGGCGCCGTCGGTGGGCACAGGTTCCAGGGCCAGGGTGCGGGCGTCGATCTGGCGGAAGGTAAAGCCTGAGTTGCCGAGCAGGCGTTGCAGGGCCTGGGTGGCACTCATCTGCCCACTGACCGCCGGCGCGCTGAGGCCATAGGGTGCTTCATCGGTGTAGATCACGCTGATGCCGGTCACCCGGCTGAAATCGCTCAGCGCCTGGGGCAGCGGTTTGGCTGCCAGGGCAAAAGTGAACTGGGCGCTTTGTTGCTCCTGCGCCTGCGCAATCGCCAAGGGCAGTAACGCCAGCCCTGACACCGCCAACACCGAGGCTCCCAGCCACTGTTTTACCCAACCGCCCGCCGTCGATTTCATGCTGTGAGAACCCGTGTAGAAAACGCTGTTAATGCGAATAGATCGCAGTTTCAAGCACTACACGGATGGGCGGGCGCTTTACCTCACATTTGTTTGCAAATATTTTTATTTATTGCGCCTGAATGCGAAACCCCATGCGCGGGAAGTGCACGTGCACGGTGCCGGCCCGTTCGTCGGTACGACGCAGGATCAGCTCTTCACGCCCGGCAAACAGCAGCTCACCGGCAACCGGATCAACCCCGTAATCAATGGCCGCAATCGTTACCGACTGACCCGCCTTGAAACCATTCAAGTCCTCGAACTCGTCATCCGGCAATGCCGCAGGCGTGGCATTACGGGCGATCGCCAATGCCTGCTCCGCCGTCATCTGACTCGCGCTGCCGTGACCAAAACCCAACACGCGCGCCAGCCAAGCCAAGACGGCCGGATAAGCATCCACCAATGGAGCGGTCACAGGAGTGGCTTTGAGGAACCACATCGGGTGGGCCAAGGCGAAGTCGGCAATCGACGGCTCACCGAACAGAAAGTCTCCCGGCGCGTGCTGCAGCTGGTACTCCAGACGCGCCATGATCGCCGGCCATTGGTGCTTGGCCAGTTCGGCCGGGAGTTTGCTGGCCGTGCCGCCACTGAACAGCGCGGCACGGTCAGCGATAAACGCTTTGATCGCTTCCGGTGGCAATTTGCCAAAGCGCACCGCCACTGACTCCGGCTGGAATACCAGGCTGACGGCATGGGAGAACACAACGCTGTCGGCCCAGGTGGCGAACGTCTGCGTGATCATTTCCTGGCCTAACGGGAACAGCGCCGGCGTGGACGTTTGCTGCTCAAGGCGACGGGCGATCAGGGCAGTGTCGCAATAGATATCGGCGCCGACTTGCAGTACCGGGGTTTTCCGGTAGCCGCCGGTCAAGGCCGTCAAGTCAGGTTTAGGCATGACCGGTGAAATGTGTACGGAGTGCCAGGACAACCCTTTGAAACCCAGCAGCAGCCGAGCTTTTTCTGCAAAGGGTGAGGTTGGGTAGTGGTGCAGGATCAACTCAGACATGCCGGTCTCCGCTCGATAGATGAACGGCTAGCTTAGCCTGCAAAGCCCTGCGTGGGGACAATGGGAAGCTATCAATCAAATCAATGTGGCGCTCGCCGCCAGGCATTCCTTGGCGCTTTTCTTCAACTTCTTGATCAGCCGCTCCTGGCGCAGCGCCTCGCCCTTGGAGGCGCACTGCTCGGTGTACACCAGCGCCACGGCCGGGCTGGACAGAAAAAACCGCGCGCCCTTGCCGCTCTGATGCGAGGCAAAACGGCGCACCGGGTCATTGCTGATGCCGCAATACAGCGAGCCATTGGCGGCACGCACCAGGTAGACAAACCAGGGTTTGGGTTGAGGAAGATCAGTCACGGGGAATGCCGGCAAACCAGAAGAACGCCCAGCTTATCAACGACCGGCCTGAAATGCCTTCAAGCCTTTGAGTGCCTGAGCGCGCACGGCGTTTTTCAGCGCCGGCGACCAGCCCAGCAGCAAGCCCTTCAAGCCCAGGGCCTGACGCGACCAACGCCACAGGTCAAAGTGATCGTGGTGCTCGCAGATCTTGCCATCGCGAAACACAAACCGCGCACCGATATCGTTGACCACCGTATTGCCGGTGGCGCTGAACAGGTAGGTCGCCACCCAATGCGCGCTGCCGGTGGTGTCATCGCTGCGCACGTGGTCGAAGGTCAGGGAAAAGTCTTTGGCCCGCGTGGTGAGCATGCGCCACATGTCCCCGGCGTCACGCCCGCGCAACTCGCCGAAGGCCGGGTCGCTGAACACTACGTCTTCGCTGTAGCAGGCGGCCATGGCTTCGGCGTCCAGACGCTGAAAGGCGCTGTAGAACTCGGTGATCAGGGCGTTATGGGCATCACTCATGGGCAGGCTCCGCAGACGTCGAAAGAATAGGCGCACGATAAGCTGCCCACACCGCGCTGGCTACTGACATTCGCCACGCAAATGCATAACCCTACGGCACCATCCCAGTGCTGCGCGCATAGGCGAACAGGTCAACGTCAGTGGAAATGCTCAGCCGCTGCATGGCCGTGCTTTTTTGCTTACTGATCGTGGAAATGCTGCGGTTGACCTTCGCCGCAATCTGGCTGACCGTCATGCCACTGGCCAGCATGCGCACCACCTCGCGCTCCTTGCTGGACAATTGCGGCTCCTGGGACTGATCACCCGTGCCCGCCTCCACCATTTGCACCCGCAGCGATTCACTGGCGAAAGTCTGGCCGGCACACACGGCCTTGATCGCCAGGGGCAGCTCCTTGGCCGAAGCACTTTTGGCCACCACCGCCCTTGCGCCATGGGCGAAGGACGCCCGCAAGGTGGCGACGCTGGCGAACATGGTCACCAGAATCACCGGCAACTGCGGGTATTGGCGGTGCAACAGGCTCAACAAACCGTAGCCATCGGCTTGCTGGCCGCCGGGCATGGCAAAGTCTGTGACGAGCAAGTCACACGGGGTCGTGCTTAACACGTCGAGCAACTGATCGGGGCCGTCGGCTTCAGCGACCACTTTGCACCTGCCATGCGCCTCAATCACGACTTTCTGCCCGATACGAACAATGGGGTGATCGTCAGCAATAACTACTCGAAGCATAGGGACTCACGAATGATGGCAACTTGAATCCGCGCAAAATACCCCCGCCGGCGCTCATCAACAACCGTTAACAAACAGCCGCTTGCAGCCGACCCCAATGTTCACTAGTTCACATTTTTTTGCCTACACAACAACAGGAAAAAACCTACAACCAAAACTAGATCGTCGGATTGCAAACGCCAGAAGCAAATACCGTTCCTCAGACCTCAGTCAGGTACTCGAGATAGACCAACAACCGGGCCAGGAACAATTCCAATTGCACCTTATGCGCCGCAACGCCCTGGGACTGGACCTGCTCGATCAGCTTCACGGCACACGACTCAAGGCCAGTACCACCCAAAAACACCAGGCTGCCGACCAGACGATGGAGGCGCTCAGCGGTCAGTGGTGCGTTCAACGTCGAGCAGGCATGGCGCAATACACGATGGTCTTCCCAAGCTTCCACCAACAGGGTTTCCAACAACTGATCGACGATATCCCCGCTGCCAAAGGTTGCGACCAGCGTGGCACGGGTTGGCCAGCCGGCGCGCGGCGCAACCGCCTCCCGGACGACAGAGGGGTCATCCACACCCGGCAGCCAACGCGCCAGCACAGCGTGCAATTGTTCCAGCGTCAGTGGCTTGAGCAACCAGGCATCCATGCCTGCATCACGGCAACGTTGGGGGCTGTCGTTTTGCAGGTTGGCGGTCAAGGCAATGATCGGCACGCGCCTCATCCCGGTGTCGCACTCATGCTGGCGAATGGCGCGGGCCATGCTGTAGCCGTCCATAAATGGCATCTGGCAATCGCTGATCACCAGGTCGAAGGGGCGGCTGGTAAAGGCCACCAGCCCGAGGTAGCCGTCGGCGGCTACCTCGTGCCCCAGCCCCAGTTTCTGCAGCAACCCTCCCAGCAACAGGCGATAGGCAGAATGGTCATCCACAACCAGCACACTCAGGCGTCGCCAATGAAACGGGGGTGGGCCTGGCGACTTCAGTATGCGGCTCGCTCCTGTGGTTGAACCTACCAGCGAACCCATCAGTACCTCTATCGACTATTGATACGGCAGCAATCCGCAGCACTGGTGCAATAGCCCTTGAGGCCTGTCATGCAGCAATGGTCGACGCATTCTTTTGAATGCTATCGGCCAATAACCAATAACCTTTTGAATTAGTTAAAGCCCATACAACAACTACGAAAATCCCCTCTGAATCATCGCCTTCGCACCGCCCTGTCAATGTCGTATTTGTTGTATTTCCCCTGCACATCCCCCTCGCTAAATTGTGCCTACCCCAACAGAGGGACGGCGTGCCACTCCCCGGCAACCGCTAAAAAACATTGAGACCGTCGCTCGGCCAGTCACCCGCCCATACCGGATCGGGCACAGCCCTGCACGCGCCTCTATCTGTCAGCCCGCAATGGAACCATTGAAATGAAGACCCCTGTATCCCTGCTGAGCAGTGCCCTGCTGCTTGCCATGACTTCACCCGCGTTCGCCGCCAGCAGCGTCGACCTGACCGTCAAGGGTTTGATTACCCCCAGCGCCTGCTCAGCCAGCCTGCCAGGCGACGTGGACTTTGGAAAAATCGCGGCAAAAGATCTGAATTTCGACGCCACCACAGCGCTTGAACGCAAGACCCTGCAACTGAGCGTGAACTGCGACGCGGCGACGCTGTTCGCCATCGACCTCATCGATAACCGAGCAGGCTCTTCCATCTATGGCTACGCCTTTGGCCTGGGCTTGATCAACGAAAACCAGAAACTCGGCCAATACAGCTTCGGGTTCAACAACCCCATCGCCGAAACGCCCTCTACCCTGCTGGCGATGTACAACGCCGACGGTAAATGGACAAACCTTTATCCGGACGACGCTATCGGGCCTGATGAGTTTGTCGCGCTGGGCAGCCGCGGCGATAACGGTTGGGCGCCGCATCCGATCAAGGACGTGACGATGGACATCACCCTGTACGGCTCCATTGCCCCGGCAAAAAATCTGACATTGACCGACGAAGTCGCAATCGACGGTTCCGCAACCTTTGAAGTCAAGTACCTGTAATGGACGCCCCTGAAATGAAAATCTCCCTGTCCCTGAGCGGTGCCCTGCTGCTCGCCATGACCTCCTCGGCATTCGCCGCCAGCAGCGTGGACCTGACCGTCAAAGGCTTGATCACACCCAGCGCCTGCACCCCCGCCCTTTCCAGCGGTGGCATCGTCGATCACGGCAAAGTCGCGGCCAAGGATTTGGAAAAGGAGCATTGGACTTTGCTGGGCAGGCAGACCCTGCAACTGGCGATCAGCTGTGATGCGCCAACCCAGTTGGCCCTGAAGGGCACCGATAACAAGGGGGACTCCCATGACCCGATGAATCGCTACGGTCTGGGCCTGGTCAGCGGCAAAAAATTGGGCGGATACACCTTGGTACTGGGCAACCCTGTGGCCGACGGCGCGGCGATCGCCATGATTGAGTCCGCTGATGACGGCCTCACCTGGAAGGAAAGTTTCCCGGGCGACGTCTGGCCGATTACCTACCACGCCTCGTTTGGTGATCGCTCGACTGGCAGTTGGGCGCCGACCCCGGTCCAGCAAGTGACGGCTGATCTAATGGTAGAAACCGTTATCGCGCCCACGGCAGGCATGGACCTGACCACAGAGGTGCCGATCAACGGCTCCGCCACGCTCGAAGTGAAATACCTGTAACCCCGACTACTTCACAGGAGGTGCCCCATGGCTAGCCCCCTCACGACCCTCGCCGTGACAGTGTTGCTGACCGCCACCGGCCAGGTATTGGCCGCCAGCAGCGTCGACCTGAGCGTCAAGGGCGTGATCACACCCAGCGCCTGCACACCCAGCATGCCGGGCGATATCGACTTCGGAAAAATCGCGGCAAGGGATCTGAACACCGACAAACCAACCTGGCTGGAACCCAGGCGCGTGACACTGAACGTGATCTGCGAGGCCGCGACGCTGTTTGCGCTCAAGCCCTTCGACAATCGCGGCGGTTCCGCAATGATCCCCAATGCCTTTGGCCTGGGCGTCAACCAGACCGAGAAGCTCGGTGCGTTTATGTTGTCATTCGGCAACCCCGTCGCCCCGATCCCTTCGACCGTGCTGATCATGAATTCAGAAGGCTACTGGTGGGAGCTGGCCGAGAGCGACGGCATCGGCCCCGACAACTGGGTGGCCCTGGGCAGCCGCAACAGCGGCGACTGGGCTCCCCACCCACTGCAGGACATGAGCATGGACGTCACGCTGCGTGCCGCAATTGCGCCTGCAAACGACCTGACATTGACTCAGGAAGTGCCTCTCGATGGCTCCGCGACCCTTGAAGTCATGTACCTGTAACGCCCCTTAACCCGCACCCATGCCCGAGGAGTTCCACTGACCATGAAGGTTTTTGCCCCCAGCTTGATCGGCGCCTTGCTGCTCTGCCCGACAGCGTTCGCCGCCAGTAATACCGAGTTGCTCGTCCAAGGCATCATCACCCCCAGCGCCTGCGCCCCAGTGGTCTCCGGCGGCGGCAACGTCGACTTCGGCAAGGTATCGGTCAAGGACCTCAATGCCGACACCTACACCGACCTGCCCAGAGAAACCATGCTGTTGAGCGTGCGTTGCGAGGGGCCGACATTTTTTACCCTCAACACCATCGATAACCGCGCAGGCACCACCGCCAACCACTTCAGCTGGCATGGCCTGGGCATGACGCCCAACGATGAAAAAGTCGGTGATGCCGGGCTTGGCCTCTATGCGCCGGTAGCCGACGGCGTGCCGGTGCGCACCATCACCTCCAGGGATGGCGGCGTGACCTGGATGCCCTCGGTGATGCTCAGCCATACCGTGTTGACCGCAGTCGCCGACAACGACGGCGTAGTGCCGATTGCGATCCGCGAACTGGACGCCGAGATCCGCCTGATCACTCACATTGCGCCCGCCAGCAACCTGACGCTGACCGACGAAGTGCCTATCGATGGCCACGCCACCGTGCAAGTCAACTACCTCTAAAGGAGCTCCCGATGAAAACCCGATTGACCACCCTCGCCGCCAGCGCATTACTGCTCAGCTCGGCCACCGCCTTTGCCGCCTCCAGCGTGGACCTGACCGTCAAGGGCCTGATCGTGCCCAGCGCTTGTACGCCGAGCCTGTCCGGTGGTGGCGTGATCGACCACGGAAAAATTTCCGCCAAGGATTTGCTTCCAACCAGCGAGAAGGCGCTAGCCCCTCACACATTATTGATGGCCGTGAACTGCGACGCCCCTATCCAGTTTGCCCTGAACTCTATCGATAACCGTGCAGCATCGAGTTACTCAGACTTCGGGCTGGGTTTTATCAACGAGACCCAAAAGCTTGGTCGGTACATGCTTACCCTGAACAACCCGGTTGCCGAGGGCAGCGCAGTAGTACAGACGATTGCTTCCTACGACCAAGGCCAAACTTGGAGTAAAACAAAATCCTGGGACCCCAGCGTGTACATGTCGGTGGCAGCCATGGATGACGATACCCAGCCACTGGCGGTCAAGGACTTGAGCGTTGAACTGCTGGTAGAGACGTTCATCAACCGCACCGACGGCCTGGACCTCAGCAATGAGGTGACCATCGACGGCTCCGCCACCCTTGAAGTGAAGTACCTCTAAGCCATGGCCGCCCATCCCTTGAACACCGCCGGGCATGGGCTGCGCCTACCTGTGTCGGTACTGAATAGGTTCGCCTGTTGCTTCGCCGCCTTATTCTGTCTGGCCGACGCCCGCGCAGCTTCGATTGTCGACCTCACGGTAACCGGCCGAATAACTCCGGATGCTTGCCATATCGAGCTGACGGAGGAAGGCGGCATCGACCACGGCAAGATCCCATCTCACAGCCTCAAACCCAACGAGTTCACCCTGCTGCCCAGTCGGATACTTGGCCTGAATGTGTTCTGCGCCAGGCCGATGTTGTTTGCACTGGTGGGTGTCGACAATCGTGCGGAATCCTCGCTGGAACCCGAGTTTCTCTATGGGTTGGGCAGCAACATCCACGCCCCCGGAGAACGCCTGGGCTACGTGGCGTTGTCCTATCGCAACGCATTGGGCGACGCGCAGCCCATGCAGGTATTGGCGTCCACCGACAGCGGTGAAACCTGGCTGCAGCAACCGCATGCCTACCCACGCTACTACATGGCTTTCGCACTGGCCGGTGACCGTCAACCCGACTTCATCAGCCAGTTAAACGCCGAGCTTCAGGTGGACACCGCCGTCAACTCCTCACAGTACCTGACGCTGGATCAGGAAGTCCCTTTGGACGGCTCCATCGTTCTGGATTTGCGCTACCTCTGACCGACACTTTTTTGGCCTAATGGAAACCCCGTCATGACGACGATATTCTCAAACACCACCGCCGGCCTTATTACCCTGCTGCTGATACTCAGCACTCCCGTCAACGCCGACGGTATGGTCCCGGACACCTCCGTGGTGATCGTGCATGAAGCCGAAGGCGAAGCGGCGGTATCGGTGACCAACACCGACAGCCAGCTCGCACTGCTGCATGTCACTTTGCAGGATATTCCTGAAGACACTGAGCCACTGCTGGTGGTGACACCGCCGCTGTCACGGGTTGAGGCGTCCAAATCCCAACTGGTGCGTTTCATCCTGCAAAACCAGAAACCGCTACTCACCCAGCGGCTTAAACGCGCGGTGTTCGAAGGCATGCCCCAAGGCCGCGCGGCCACCGCCGCCGGGCATGCTCGCGTAGGCGTAACCGTGCGCCAAAATTTGCCGGTGATCATTCACCCAAAAGGCCTGGCGCCCAATCGCACGCCGTGGACAGACCTGACCTGGACCCTGCGCGACGGCCAATTGCACGTGCGTAACGACACGCCGTATGTGGTGCGCCTGGCCCAAGAGCTGTTGCTGTTGCCTGGCGACGGCAAGGCGATGCTGCCGCGCACTTATGTGCTGCCGGGCGAAGCCCTGAGTGTGCCGACCAACAGTCGCCAGGCCACTCAGGTCAGGCTGCAGCCGGCCACGGTGTACGGGTTTGCGGTCAAGGCCTACGACGCACCGATCACTCTCTGACTAAAAACCACAGGCGCCGTATACAGACCACCGCCTGATAACGAAGTGACGGCTCACTGACCGTCACCGGAACGCCTGGGAGCACCGGGCCTGTGCGTTCACTATTCGAGTAACTTGCGTGAAAACAGTATTGAGCTACCGTGACGGCGAAGCCGTGTCTGACACCCCCGCCAACCCGGCCTTGTCGCTGGTGTTGTTGCTCTGTGCACTCGTGCCTGCCAAGGCCTGGGCCGAAGGCGCCAGCCCTTCCGGCTTCGACGCCCAGACCTTGCATCAGCGTGGCATCGACCCGCAATTGGCCAGCCTGTTGCTGGCAGCACCGCGCTTCGCCGCCGGGCGGCACACCCTCAACCTGCGGGTTAACGGCCAGCGGCGTGGCCGACAGGACCTGACCTTCGACCAGCAGGGCAACCTGTGTTTCGACCGTGCGTTACTGGACGCCGCCAACCTGGTGATCCCCAGTGACACGGTGGGCTGTCGGGATTTCCTTGCGCAGTACCCGCAAAGCCTGGTGGAACCGGACCCGGCGACACTGACGGTGTCGTTGGTGGTACCCACCGAAGCCCTGCGCCCCGTGCAGCAGGATATCTCCGGGTACGAAACCGGTGGTTTTGCCGGGCTGCTCAACTATGACCTGAGCGGTTTCTACAACCGTTTCGGCGATGACGCCAGCCGGTTTGGCTCGGCCAACACCGAAGTGGGGTTCAATGCCGGCGACTGGATCGTGCGCAGTCGCCAGGTGCAGACCTGGCAGGATGGCCTGTCGCGCAGCACCCATCTTGAGGCCTATGCCCAACGCACCTTCGCCAGCCACCAGGCGGTGCTGCAGGCCGGGCAGATCAATCTGTACAACCCGGTGCTGTCCGGCGCGCAGATCACCGGCGTGCAGGTGCTCACCGAACATGCGCTTCAAGAACAGGGCCAGGGCGCGCAGATCCAAGGTATCGCCAACAGCCCTGCGCAGGTGGAAGTGCGTCAGAACGGCGCGCTGATTCATTCCACTGTAGTGCCCGCCGGCCCCTTTACCCTGAACGATGTACGTCGGTTGAACACCCGCTCGGACGTCGAAGTCACGGTCAAGGAAAGTGTCGGTGGGGAACGGCGCTTCACGGTGCCGGCGGCAATGCTCGGTCTTGGATTACCGGCGCCAGGCTACTCCGTGGCTGCGGGCCGGGTGCGCAATGTGGGCGACGCCAAAGGCGATGATCCGTGGGTGGTCAGCGCCGGCTGGACCGGCGCCCTGCACCCGCAACTGACCCTGGGCACCGGCGTGCTGGCGGCCAGCGAGTACCGTTCGGCCGGCGCCAGCCTGGGTTGGTTGCCGTGGCTGGACAGTCAGATCCAGCTGTCTACTCAACTGTCCGATTCCCAGGCGTGGGAAAAGGTCTCGGGCGTGCAGACTGACCTGTCCTGGTCGCAGCGCCTGGGCGAGCAGTGGTCGGTCAGCGCCGCCAATTCCTGGCGCAGCATCGGCTATCGCGAACTGGAAGAGAGCACTTACGAGCGCGACGACCGCAATCGCGATTCGCGCTACCGCGACCAGCAGAGCCTCAACCTGGGCTGGTCACACCCCCTGCTGGGCGCGTTCAGCGCTGGGGTTTCACGCTCCTCCAACTTTGCTGGCGACAGCAGCAGTCGCGCCTTGGCGTCCTGGGGCACGAGCATCGGCGCGGTGTCGTTGTCGGCCAGCGCCGAGTGGCAAATGGGCGGCCGCCAACAGCAGGACAACGCAGTCTATTTCAACGTCAGCGTGCCGTTGGGCGAGAGCCGCCGGCTGCGCAGCTGGGTACGTAATTCCGGCGGCGAAAACCGCACCGGCCTGGGGCTCACCGAGCAGATCGACGATCAACTCAGCTACCGTGTCAGCGCCGAACACGACAGCAGCGATCATCAGGTGGAAACCACCGTAGGCGTCTCGGCGCTGCCGCGCTACAGCCAGTTGGACTTCAGCTACAGCCGCTCCGATGCCGAGCGTTCAAGCTACCAGGGCGGTGCGCGCGGCGCTGTGGTGCTGCACGGCGATGGCATGACCTTTTCCCCCTATCCGGTGCGCGACACCTTCGCCCTGGTGTCGGTCGGCGACATGAGCGGCATCAAGCTCAGCACCCCCAGCGGCCCGGTGTGGACCGACTGGCAAGGCCAGGCCGTGGTGCCGCAAGTCGCCGCTTACGGCCGCAGCCCGGTGGAAGTGCAAACCCGTTCGCTACCGCGCAATGCCGACATCAACAATGGCCTGGCGATGATCTCGGCCGGGCGCGGTGCGGTCGACCGGGTTGAATTTGGCGTCGGCCTGACCCGCCGTGTGCTGCTCACTGTCAGCACCGACCAAGGCGCACCACTGCCTGCAGGTGCCTCCGTCAGCAGTGCCGATGGTGAGTTCGTGACCTTGGTGCAGGACGCCAGCCAGGTGTTTCTACCCAATGTGCTTGAGCAGTCGACGTTGTGGATAACCACGCCCCAAGGCGATCGTTGCGAGTTGCGCTACGAGCTGCCGGCAAAGGCCGATCCGTCGGTGTACTTCGAAACTGCTCCCGCACGTTGCCACGTGCCTTGAGGATGACCGCCATGCCCGTCACACCTTATATGCGTCAACTGTGCCTGTGGCTGCTGATCGGCGTCGCCGGCACCGCCCAAGCCTTTGAAGAATGCCAACTGACGGTCAGCGAACCATTGGTGGATTTCGGCCTGATGAGTCGCCTGGCGCAAACCGACAGCGCGCCGCAACGCCTGCTGGGCGAGCGGCGCCTGAGCGTGACCGTCAACTGCCCACAGGCCGAAGACCTCAGCCTGTTTTATCGCGCAACGGCCGCTAACCCGCAGCGCCTGCTATTTACCCAGCACGGCAGTTATGCCATCGAGGTCAGCAACGCCGTACTCGACGGTCGCGCGGTAGAACTGGGTTTGCTGCCCGCCACTGGCCAGGCGCCCGTGGCCAATGGCAGCGTGCTGGAGTGGCGCCCCGGCCATGGCATCGCGCCGGTCGAATACGGCAGCGTACTCACGGGTAAAACCCTGTCGCTGCAACTGACCTTACGCGCCTGGGCCGACCTCGCCGCCACACAAGTGCGCGATGCCACCACCTGGGAAGCCAACGGGACGTTGTACGGTGCACGGCATGGACGTTACCGGGAACTGACGCTGCGCGCACACTTTGCACCCATCGCCTGCCTGCCATCGCTGTCGGACCACGGCGTGGTCGACTACGGCACCTTGTACGCCAAGGACCTGAGCGCCACCAACGAAACGCCGTTGCCCACCCGCACCCTGCGCCTGAGCGTGACCTGCGACGCGTCAATCCGTTTCGCCCTGCGCATGCAAGACAACCGTGACGGTTCGGCTACCGGCGGCATCGATGAAACCGCCTATGGCCTGGACCTGGACGCCAGCCGCAACAAGATCGGGCGTTTTTACCTGACCGTCGACCCGGCGGAGTTCAGCGCCGATACCTTCACCACGCTGTACCGCACCGACTCCACCAGCAATGGCGTGGCGTGGAGCAGCTCCACCGCACGCCAGATCCCGATGGCCGCCGACAGCATCCTCGGTTTTACCGACAAGACCGGTGTCACCACCGGCCCAGTCGCCATCCAGACCCTGACCGGCACCCTGCGCATCAAGACTTACCTGGCGCCCATGCAAAGCCTGGATCTGCGCGATGTGGTGCATATCAACGGTTCCGGCACCCTTGAAATCGTCTACCCCTAACCCGTCACTGCAAGGAGTCCGCCCCATGAAAACCCACGTCCTTTACAGCTTGCTGTTACTGGCCGGCGCCCCCTCGGTACTGGCTGCCTCGGCAGTGGACTTGAGCGTCAAGGGCCTGATCACGCCCGCAGCCTGTTTACCGCAGTTCCCCGGCGGCGCCTTGATCGACTACGGCAAGATCGCTCAGCAAGACTTGAACCTGGCGACCGCCACGCGCCTGCCCGTCCAGACTCTGCGCATCGGCATCGCCTGCAACGGCCCTACCCGCTATGCCCTGCGCATGCGCGACAACCGCGACGGCTCGGCCATGGTCAACAGTGAGATTTACTACGGGCTGGGGTTCGATATCAGCGGCAACCGCCTGGGGGTTTATTCCATGACCTTCGACCCGCGACAGACCCAAGCCAGCGACACCGCGCAGATCTTCGGCACCGAGTCCACCACCGGTGGCCTGGCGTGGCGCACGTCCAACCTCAACCCTATCGACATCGGCTCGCGAAGCTACCTGGGTTTTACCGAGGTCGAGGGCAGCGTCAGCGGGCCCACGGCCATCGGCACCCTGGTGGGCGCCGTCACGGTGCAAACCGTGATCAACGCCCGGCAGAACCTGGATTTGAGCGTGGAAACCCCACTCGATGGCTCGGCCACCCTGGAGGTGGTGTACCTCTAGAGTTTCTCACTGGTCACTTGAACGTAGCGCGCACGCCCGGCGCCCAGACCCGCGACAATCGCGCCCAGGCCGATTACGCCGAAGATCCAGCCGATGGCCGACCAGCCGCCGGTCCAGTCATGCACCAGGCCGACCGCGAACGGGCCCATCGACGCCAGGGTGTAACCAATACCCTGGGCCATGCTCGACAAGTTGGCGGCGACGTGAGCGTCACGCGAGCGCAACACGATCAAAGTCAGCGCCAGGCTGAACGTGCCGCCCTGCCCAAGGCCCAGCAGAATCGCCCAGCCCCACAAGCCATCCAGCGGCGCATACAGGCAACCGAACAGGCCGCCGAGGGTCAGCAGCATCACCACCACAATCGCCAGGCGCTGGTCCTTGCCCCGAGTGGCCAACCACGGTGCGGCCAGGGAACTGAGCAGTTGCACGATGATCGAGCCTGAGAGCGCCAACCCGGCTTCGGTGGCACTCAGGCCGCGCCCAATGAGGATCGATGGCAACCAGCCGAACACAATGTAGGCCAGGGACGACTGCAGGCCCATGTACAAAGTCACCTGCCAGGCGAGCGGGTCACGCAGCAAGCCCTTGACCCGGTAAGCCACCTGATGGGCGCCGTGCTTTTGCCCCACTTGTGGCAACCAGAACAAGGCCGCCATCAACGCCGGGATAACCCAGAACCCCAGGCCGATAGCCCAGCTGTCAGCGAAGTACTGACTCAGGGGCACCGTGGCACCGGCTGCCAACGCGGCGCCCAGACACAGCGCCATGGTGTAGACGCCAGTCATGGCGCCCGCCTGCCTGGCGAAATCACGCTTGACGATGCCCGGCAGCAATACACCGATAATGCCGATGCTCGCGCCAGCGATCAGGCTGCCCGCGAACAAGCCCACTTCACCGAACGCACTGCGCAAGATGATGCCGGCGGCCAGGGTGAGCAGAATCCCCAGCACCACGCGCTCAGCGCCAAAGCGTCGGGCCAGGATCGGCGCAGTCGGCGCGAACAGCCCCAGGCACAACACCGGCAAGGTGGTCAGCAACCCGGCCTTGGCGGCGGATAACCCAAGGCTGGCGCAGACTTCAGCCAGTAGCGGCGACATGCTCGACAACGCCGGCCGCAGGTTCAACGCCACCAGCACCAGGCCCAGCAGCAACAGCCACCGGCGAGCCACCGGCGGCGGGGCCTGCTGGACCGCTTCGTCATCGGCTTCGGCGTCGATCAACAGTTCTTCGAGTTCAGTCGTGCGTTTGGCTTCAAGGTTCATTGATCAACTGCCGGCAGAGGGATTTGGCGCGTTCGGGGTCTTGGTTTTCTACCGCGTCGAGCAAGGCGATATGCAGGTCGAATACTGCCTGGCGACGGAGTGAAATATTCAGGGTCTGGCGCAACTGGGCACCGACGATGCTGGAGAAATATTGGTACAGCTCGCTCAACGCCGGGTTGTGCGCGGCGTCCACCAGGCGCTTGTGGAACACCAGGTCGGCGCTGATGTAAGCCTCCAGGTCACCGTGGTACAGCTCACCACTGCGCTCGAGAGCTTCACGCAGCCCTTTGAGATCGTCCTGCGTACGGCGCAACGCCGCCAGGCCGATGGCCTCCACTTCGAGAATCTGCCGCGTCTCCTGCGCCTGCGCCAGCGTGCAGTGGGACAGCGCGCGCATCGCGCCCAGCGGGTCAGTCATGGAGCGCAGATAACTGCCGTCGCCCTGGCGAATTTCAATCAAGCCTGAAAACGCCAATACGCGCATGGCTTCACGCACGGTGTTGCGGCTGATGCCCAGCTCGGCGGACAGCTCCGGCTCGGTGGGCAGGCGCTCGCCGATGGCCCATTTGCCTTCGGTAATACGCCAGCGCAGTTGCTCCAAAGCTTGATCGACCAGGGAGCGTTTGATCAGAGGGGCGATGTCTGTCATGGGTTTTGCACTTTCGTCCAATCATAGGATGAATTTTCCTACAGCCTATTCGGACTTGCCTACAAAGGCAACGCACTAGGGTTCTTAAGCGGCAAAAGGAGCAGTATTTTCGATTAGTAAAATTACCCTTAAAGGGTAATTATTGGACTCAGGTGTCTTATGGAAAAGTACACACCTCACTACGATCTGGCGGTGATCAAGGCAGATGTCAGGCGATTGGGTGCCAAGGCATTCACCCGTGCAGCCAAGGAGGCGGGAAAGCATCTCGACCTCGACATCAGCGAGATGCAGGCGGTCGTTTTCAAGCTACAGAACAGGATGCTGTACAAGTCGATGACCACCTATGCGGATCACCGCGTCTGGCAGGACGTCTACCACATCCATTCACACGGTCTGGAGATTTACATCAAGGTCACTTACTGCTCCGGCAGCAACCCACCGGTGATCTCCTTCAAAGGGATGAACCTATGAAAACCCAACATTGCTTTATCTGCGGCGCGCCCGACGCCATGGTGCGTTTTGAGGGCCGCAGTGAAACCCTGCGCATCAAAGGCCTGGAACAGCGCATTGAGGATCTGTCTGGCTGGGAGTGCCAACTGTGCGAAGACGGCATGTATGACCCTGACTGCGCCGAGCGCCATGCCAAAGCAGGTGATGAGTTGCTTCACGCCGCTCGGCGGATGGTCGGTGCCGAACTCAAGCGTATCCGCCGCAAACTGCAGCTCACGCAAAAAGAAACCGTGGAACGGCTGTCCGGTGGCGGGCACAACGCATTCTCACGCTACGAACGCGGCGAAATAACGCCGCCCAAACCGTTGATGGTGTTGATGCGCCTGCTGGACCGTTACCCGCATTTGCTCGCCGACGCCAAAGAGCTGGCCGAAGGTGCAGACCTGCGCAACGCCTTCACCAGCACCGTCAACCACGAAAAACAACAAGCACTCAAGGCCTCCTGAACAGGCAAAAATAAACCCGGCACCAGGCCGGGTTTATTGTTTCAAGCTTCGATCAATGCAAAATCTGGCACAAGAACAACTTAGTCCGATCGTTCTGCGGGTTATCGCAGACGTCTCACACGCTCGCTTGGGGTCAGCAAAACCAGAAATTAATGACACACAGAACAGGCAGAGGCCGACTTCGTCAGCGCCAATAAAAATTACACACTTTGGGACTCTTACCCACCGCTGCGTTTTTTGTACAGCGCTGACAACAGGATAAACACGTGTACGAAGTAAAACTCTGGACCAAGGATGCTCCTTCGCTGTTTCTACGCAAGAGCCCTGAATTGATCGTCGTTCGAAACCATCAACAACAAAGACTCACATTGCCCGCGGATATAGCACCGGGCGCGGAGCGGATCCTGTCGATTCCCGATGCGCAGGTGCAGGTGTTCAAGACGCCCTTGGACAGCGGCCTGCCGAGTGAGCAAAAAAAACTGCTGCGTGAACGACCCGAAGTGCGTTTTGCCGGAAGTGCCCTGGTTGATGTACACACCGGGGCCCCGCTCATTTACACAGAAAACCTCTTTATAAAGTTCACCGACACACTGACTCAAGCAGCCTGCGAAGCTTTGATTGAAGCGCTGGGCCTGTCCATCAAGCAAGCGGTTGCTTATGCGACCAATGCCTACTTCGTCTGCCAGAGTAAGCCTCAGGGCAGCCAGATCTGCGATTTTTCCATGCGCCTGTTGCAGCGCCCGGATGTTGAGTACTGCTACCCGGAAATCCTGCGTCAGCGCAGCAATAGAACCATTCACCCCAACCAGTGGCATTTGAAAAAAACACTCGTGACCTACCAAATGATGGTCGACGCAAGTGCCAACGTCGAAGCGGCCCATGCGTTGAGCCAAGGCGAAAATATCGTCATCGCAGTCATTGATGATGGTTTCGACCTTAATCATCCGGAGTTCGCCAGCCCCGGAAAAATAGTCGCGCCAAAAAACTTTGATCGCCGAAAACCCAACGACGACCCGCAGCCATCCAATAAACATGAGGCTCACGGAACGGCAGCCGCAGGCGTCGCCTGTGCCGACGGTGCCCAGGGAGCCAGCGGCGTCGCGCCCAAAGCCCGGTTGATGCCCATCAAGCTGACCAAACCTTTAGGGGCAAAGGCTGAAGCTGACGCGTTCCTGCATGCAGCAAATGCCGGAGCAGACATTATTTCCTGCAGCTGGGGCCCGCCGGAAGGTCATTGGGCTGACCCCTCCGACCCCAAGCACAAGCGCAACTATGCCATTCCCGCGCATACACGCTTGGCCATCCAGTACGTAACGGCAAGGGGTGCCTGGTATTTTTCGCCGCCGGAAACGGCAATGAATGCATGGATGACGATGGTTACGCCAGCAACCCGGACGTTATTGCGGTCGCCGCTTGCAACGATCAAAGCCGGCGTTGCGCCTACAGCGATTTTGGCCGAGCGATCTGGTGCGCGTTCCCCAGTGGGGACCAGGCCAACCCCGACCCTCGTTTCAAGCCGGCGACTGCGCTGCCGTTGACGCTTGGCATCCGCACCACAGACCTGAGCAGGGATCCGGGCAAGAAAAAGGCCCCGAGTAAAGCACTTGCCGATTGCTACATCGAGAACTTCAGCGGCACCTCCAGTGCTTGCCCTGGTGCAGCCGGCGTCGCGGCGTTGGTGCTGGCAACCCACCCCGAGTTATCGGTGTGTGAGGTGCGCCAGATACTCGCAGATTGCTGCGACAAGATCGGCCACCCTGACGATGGCGAGGCCGGTGAATATGACCTGAACGGCCATAGCCGCTACTACGGATATGGCCGGCTGAATGCGTTTAACGCCGTACGCCTGGCGCTAGCCAAACGCACGCCGTAAACAGAAGGGTCATTTCACCGCAGGGCCGTGGGCTGCCACTTCTATCAATGCAGAATCTGGCTCAAGAACAACTTGGTCCGGTCATTCTGCGGGTTGTCGAAGAAGTCATTCGGCGCCGCCTGTTCAACGATCTCGCCCTTGTCCATGAAGATCACGCGGTTGGCCACGGTGCGCGCAAAACCCATTTCGTGGGTGACGCACAACATGGTCATGCCGTCTTCGGCCAGGCCGATCATGGTATCAAGTACTTCCTTGACCATTTCCGGGTCGAGTGCCGAGGTCGGCTCGTCGAACAGCATGATTTTCGGTTTCATGCACAGGGCACGGGCGATGGCTACACGCTGTTGCTGGCCGCCGGACAATTGCCCAGGAAACTTGTGCGCCTGTTCCGGAATGCGCACGCGCTCCAGGTAGTGCATGGCAATTTCTTCGGCCTTGCGCTTGGGCATCTTGCGTACCCACATCGGCGCCAGTGTACAGTTCTGCAGGATGGTCAGGTGCGGGAACAGGTTGAAGTGCTGGAACACCATGCCGACTTCACGGCGGATCGCTTCGATCTGCTTGAGGTCGTTGGTCAGCTCCACGCCATCGACCACAATGCGGCCCTGCTGGTGCTCTTCCAGGCGGTTGAGGCAGCGGATGGTGGTGGACTTGCCCGAACCCGACGGGCCGCACAGCACGATACGCTCGCCCTGCTTGACGTTGAGGTTGATGTCTTTCAACACGTGGAACTGGCCGTACCACTTGTTGACGCCCTGCATCTGGATAATGCCTTCAGGGCTCACAGGCTGTTTGATTGCTTCGCTCATAACAACAACTCCTAACGCTTGTGGCCAGTGTCGAGCTTGTGTTCCAAATGAATGGAATAGCGCGACATACCAAAACAGAAAATCCAGAACACCAGGGCGGCGAACACGTAGCCTTCAGTGGCCATGCCCAACCATTTAGGGTCGGCAGCGGCTTGCTTGACGCTGTTGAGCAAGTCGAACAGGCCGATGATGATCACAAGGCTCGTGTCCTTGAACAGCGCGATAAACGTGTTGACGATGCCGGGGATTACCAGCTTCAGGGCTTGCGGCAGAATCACCAGGCCCATGCTGCGCCAGTAACCCAGGCCCATCGCCGCGGCCGCTTCGTACTGACCTTTGGGAATTGCCTGCAAGCCACCGCGCACCACTTCAGCCACGTAGGCCGACTGGAACAGGATCACGCCGATCAATGCACGCAGCAGCTTGTCGATGCCCATGCCTTCGGGCAGGAACAGCGGCAGCATCACCGAGGACATAAACAGCACGGTGATCAACGGCACGCCGCGCCAGAACTCGATGAAGGTCACGCAGACCACCCGAATCGCCGGCATGTTCGAGCGTCGCCCCAGCGCCAGCACAATGCCCAACGGCAAGGCGCCAGCGATACCGACGGTGGCGATCACCAGGGTCAGCATCAAGCCGCCCCATTGGCTGGTAGCCACGTTGGTCAGGCCCAGAACCCCACCGTGCAGCAGGCAGTAGGCGATGATCGGGTACAGCACCAGGAAACCCAGGCCATAGACCGCCTTGCGTTGAAACCGCGAGATGAACAACGGCGCCACGCCAACGATGGCCAGCCACACGGTCAGGTCCACGCGCCAGCGCAGGTCGCCGGGGTAGTAGCCATACATGAACTGCCCGAAGCGCTGTTGGATAAACACCCAGCAAGCGCCCTCTTTGGTGCAATCGGCGCGCGTGGTCCCGACCCAGTTGGCGTCAAGGATGGCCCAGTGCAGGATGGGCGGCACGATCAGGTAAATCAGGTAGAACGCCAACAGCGTCAGCAAGGTGTTGAGCCAGCTGGAAAACAGGTTGGCGCGCATCCAGGCCATCGGTCCGAAGACTTTGTTCGGCGGCGGCATATCGGGTTTGAAAGTATGCGAACTCATGTGCGTTTCCTCACCGCTCGATCAGCGCAATGCGCTTGTTGTACCAGTTCATCAGCAGGGAAATGCTGATGCTGATCGCCAGGTACACGCTCATGGTGATGGCAATGACTTCGATGGCCTGGCCGGTCTGGTTGAGCACCGTGCCGGCAAACAGCGAAACCATTTCCGGGTAACCGATACCGGCGGCCAACGACGAGTTTTTCGCCAGGTTCAGGTATTGGCTGGTCAGCGGCGGAATAATCACCCGCAGGGCTTGCGGGATGATGACCTTGCGCAGCGTTGGCCCAGGGCGCAGGCCCAGGGAGCGTGCGGCTTCGGTCTGGCCGTGGCTGACGGACTTGATGCCAGAGCGCACGATCTCGGCAATAAACGCCGCCGTGTACACAGTAAGCGCCAGGGTCAGCGCCAGCAGTTCAGGGATCAGTACCCAGCCGCCGACAAAGTTGAAGCCTTGCAGCTTGGGCATTTCCCAGTGCAGCGGTGCGCCGAAAACCAAGGCACACAATGCCGGGATCGCAATGAACAGCGCCAGGCCCGCCCAGAACTTGTGGAACGGTACGCCGGTGGCCTCAAAGCGCTTGTTGGCCCAGCGTGCCATCAGCACGATTGCCACAATGGCAACCACCACACTGACCACAAATGGCCAGAACCCATCGGCAGCAATCGCCGCCGGCATGTTCAAGCCACGGCTGCTGACGAAGAAAGTGTCACCGAAATTATGGCTGTTGCGCGGCCCCGGCATGGTCAGGAATACCGCGAAGTACCAGAACAGGATTTGCAGCAGCGGCGGAATGTTGCGGAACACTTCCACATACACCGTCGCCAGCTTGTTGATCATCCAGTTGGGCGACAAGCGCGCCACGCCAATGATGAAGCCCAGGATGGTCGCCAGGACCACACCGATCACAGTCACCAGCAAGGTGTTAAGCAGCCCGATTACAAAGACGCGGGCATAGCTGTCCGATTCGGTGTAGTCGATCAGATGCTGAGCGATGCCGAAGCCGGCACTGCGCTCAAGAAAGTCGAAACCCGAGGTGATACCCCGGTGTTGCAGGTTGGTCTGGGTGTTATTGAACAAGTACCAGCCCAGCGCGACCACCGCCACAATCGTGATGATCTGGAAGAGCCACGCACGCACTTTGGGATCGCTGAAGCTGAGCTTCTGCTTGGGTGCGCCGATTTGATTTTGCATGAAGTGCCCCGGAAAGAATGGAACAGAACATCACCCGGTGGTTGGCCCACCGGGTGATAGAACCATCAGCGATCAGCGCACAGGTGGTGCGTATTGAATGCCACCGTTAGTCCACAGTGCGTTCAGGCCACGGTCGATTTCCAGCGGGGTGCTCTTGCCCAGGTTGCGCTCGAACACTTCACCGTAGTTACCGACTTGCTTGACGATCTGTACAACCCAATCTTTTTTCACTTTCAGGTCTTTGCCGTATTCGCCGTCGGAACCGAGCAGACGAGCAACGTCCGGGTTCTTGGTGGACTTGGCTTCAGCTTCAACGTTTTTAGAGGTGATGCCGGCTTCTTCAGCGTTGAGCATGGCGTAGCCAACCCAGCGCACGATGGCCAGCCACTCGTCGTCGCCGTTACGCACGACCGGGCCCAGTGGTTCTTTGGAGATGGTTTCCGGCAGAACCACGTAGTCTTTCGGCGAAGCCAGTTTGCTGCGCTGTGCGTAGAGCTGGGATTTGTCCGAGGTCAGCACGTCGCAACGACCGGATTCCAGCGACTTGGCGCTTTCATCGGAGGTGTCGAAGGTAATCGGTGTGTATTTGAGGTTGTTGGCGCGGAAGTAGTCGGAAACGTTCAGCTCAGTGGTGGTACCGGCCTGGATGCAGATGGTTGCACCGTCCAGTTCCTTGGCGCTTTTAACGCCCAGCTTGTTGTTCACCAGGAAGCCAACACCGTCGTAGTAGGTGATGAAGCCTGGGAATTTCAGGCCCATGCCCGCATCGCGCGAACTGGTCATGGTGGTGTTGCGCGACAGTACGTCGACTTCGCCGGACTGCAGCGCGGTGAAACGCTCCTTGGCGTTCAACTGGCTGAATTTGACCTTGGTTGCGTCACCGAACACGGCAGCGGCCACAGCGCGGCAAACGTCAGCGTCGATCCCGAGGATCTTGCCGCTGGCATCCGGCACCGAGAAACCCGGCAAGCCATCACTTACGCCACATTGCACAAAGCCTTTCTTCTGCACGGCGTCCAGGGTGGCGCCAGCTTGGGCAAAACCACTGACACCCAGTACAGCGGCCGCGGAAACGATGGCCAGGGTGGATTTCAATACCTTCATTCAAACCTCCAGTTGCTCTTGTTGTGTCGGAGCTAGAACCCCAGCGCACCCTTATGAGGCGATATCGACCCGTGTTGGCTTTTTTTGGGGTCAAGCGGCATGAGGCTTTCGCGGTAATTCCAGTTGCTATCCCACAAGCGGCAGTCACTGATAGTGTTACCGTCCTAAGATAGTTCTGACATCGACCTACACATAGCAAGGCGCGTACCAGAGTGGTGGCTGAGCCGTTTCAGCCCATGGTCAATAGAAAAACATTCAACGTTGCGACATTCTCTTAACAGATCAACCCGTCGCGCACCGTTCCGACGCACCCAATCGGAGCGCACGCACATATATGGAGCAGACATGACCGACCCCTTGATTCTTCAGCCCGCCAAGCCCGCAGACGCCTGCGTTATCTGGTTGCATGGCCTGGGTGCCGATCGCTACGATTTTTTGCCAGTGGCCGAAGCGTTGCAGGAAAGCCTGCTGAGCACCCGCTTCGTTTTGCCCCAGGCACCGACACGCCCGGTAACCATTAATGGCGGTTACGAGATGCCGAGTTGGTACGACATCAAGGCGATGAGCCCGGCCCGATCGATCAGCCTGGACGAGTTGGAAGAATCTTCCAGCATGGTCAACGACTTGATCGAAGCGCAGAAGAGAACCGGAATAGACGCTTCGCGAATTTTCCTCGCGGGTTTTTCCCAAGGCGGCGCCGTGGTTTTCCATACCGCGTTCCTTAACTGGCAGGGACCGCTGGGTGGCGTTATCGCCCTCTCGACTTATGCGCCAACCTTTGGCGACGAACTGGAGTTGTCCGCCAGCCAGCAGCGCATTCCAACGCTGTGCCTGCACGGCCAATACGACGACGTGGTGCAGAACGACATGGGCCGCAGCGCCTATGAGCACTTGAACAGCCGTGGTGTCACCGTGACATGGCAGGAATACCCAATGGGTCACGAAGTGTTACCCGAAGAGATACGCGATATCGGTGCCTGGCTGGCCGCTCGCCTGGGCTGACACCCCCGTTTATGTAGCCGTATGACAGACGCACTACGCCGCGCCCGTTTCTTGCATTACACTGGCCGGCGTACATTCCTTAACCAATTAATGAGATCACCGTGCTCAAAGCACTTAAGAAGATGTTCGGCAAAAGCGAGGCGGAGCCGCTCGCGCCAGTTCCCAGTGCTCCTGTGCCCTCCTCCGGCAGCCGCAATGACGGCCAACAGCCGGCCCGGACGGCACCTGCCGCACAGCCGCAGAAGCCAAAGGTGACCGCGCCCGAACAGGCCCAACCTGTCGAGGCAGCCCCCGCGCCGGCGCCGAAAGCGCCCCGTCGTGAACGTGCACCGAAACCGCCTGTGACCCCGTGGAAACTCGAAGACTTCGTGGTCGAGCCGCAGGAAGGCAAGACCCGTTTCCATGACTTCAAACTGGCCCCGGAACTGATGCACGCCATCCAGGACCTGGGCTTCCCGTACTGCACGCCGATCCAGGCGCAGGTGCTGGGCTTCACCCTCGCCGGCAAAGACGCCATCGGCCGCGCGCAGACCGGCACCGGCAAGACCGCCGCGTTCCTGATCTCGATCATCACCCAGTTGCTGCAAACGCCGCCGCCCAAAGAACGCTACATGGGCGAGCCGCGCGCACTGATCATCGCCCCGACCCGCGAGCTGGTGGTGCAGATCGCCAAGGACGCCGCCGACCTGACCAAGTACACCGGCCTCAACGTCATGACGTTTGTGGGCGGCATGGACTTCGACAAGCAGCTCAAGCACCTGGAAGCACGTCACTGCGACATCCTGGTGGCTACGCCGGGCCGCTTGCTCGACTTCAACCAGCGCGGCGACGTGCATTTGGACATGGTTGAAGTGATGGTGCTGGACGAAGCCGACCGCATGCTCGACATGGGCTTCATCCCACAAGTACGCCAGATCATTCGCCAGACCCCGCCGAAAAACGAGCGCCAGACCCTGCTGTTCTCCGCGACCTTCACCGAAGACGTGATGAACCTCGCCAAGCAGTGGACCACCGACCCGTCCATCGTCGAAATCGAAGCGCTGAACGTTGCCAGCGAAAACGTTGAGCAACACATCTATGCCGTGGCCGGGGCCGACAAGTACAAGCTGCTTTACAACCTGGTCAATGACAACGGTTGGGAGCGCGTGATGGTGTTCGCCAACCGCAAGGACGAAGTGCGCCGCATCGAAGAACGCCTGGTGCGTGATGGCGTCAATGCCGCGCAACTGTCTGGCGATGTGCCGCAGCACAAGCGTATCAAGACCCTGGAAGGTTTCCGCGAAGGCAAGATCCGCGTGCTGGTGGCCACCGACGTGGCCGGGCGTGGCATTCACATCGACGGCATCAGCCACGTGATCAACTTCACCCTGCCGGAAGTGCCGGACGACTACGTGCACCGCATTGGCCGTACGGGCCGTGCCGGGGCGGCGGGTGTGTCGATCAGTTTTGCGGGCGAGGATGATTCGTATCAGTTGCCGTCGATTGAGACATTGCTGGGTCGCAAGATCAGTTGCGAGACACCGCCGACGCATTTGCTGCGGGCCGTAGAGCGCAAACGTCCTTAAAATGTGGGAGCGGGCTTGCTCGCGAATGCGGTGAATCAGTCAGTACATCTTTAACTGACAGACCGCATTCGCGAGCAAGCCCGCTCCCACATTTGGATCTCCATACACCTTTAGTCAGGTGTTTACTTCCAGCGATCCGCCGCCGCGTGATCACTGCCGCGCCCTTCCACCCAACGTGGCCCCTCGGGTGTGTTCTCTTTCTTCCAGAACGGCGCCCGCGTCTTCAAGTAATCCATCACAAACGCACAGGCATCGAACGCCGCCTGGCGATGGGCGCTGGCCGCCGCGACAAACACGATAGGCTCGCCCGGCTCCAGCGCGCCAATGCGGTGCAGCACTTCCAGCTTGAGCAACGGCCAGCGCTGCTCGGCTTCCACGGTGATCTTGGCCAGGGCTTTTTCGGTCATGCCGGGGTAGTGTTCAAGAAACATCCCGGACACATCGCGACCGTCATTGAAGTCGCGTACATAGCCGACAAAACTCACCACCGCGCCCACGCCGACATTGGCGGCGTGCATGGCGTTGACCTCTGCGCCGGGGTCGAATGCCGCGGCCTGTACGCGAATGGCCATGCTCAGCCTCCGGTCACGGGCGGGAAAAACGCCACTTCGTCACCGGCTTGCACCGGTTCGTCGAGGCCGCACAGCTCCTCGTTACGCGCGCACATCAGGCTGCTCTCGTTGAGCACCGCAAACTCATGGTCTGCCGCCAAGGCCAGGCGCACCGCATCGACGGTAGCGAACTCGCCTTCCATCTCCAGCGAGTCAAAGCCTGTCGCTTCGGCGTAACGCGCAAAAAACAATACGTTGATGCTCATGCCTGGTCCGCCTTGAAATGCCCGCTTTTGCCGCCAAGCTTTTCCAGCAGGCGAATACTTTCGATGGTCATGCCACGGTCCACGGCTTTGCACATGTCGTAGATCGTTAGCGCGGCAACACTGGCGGCGGTCAGCGCTTCCATCTCTACGCCGGTCTGGCCGCTGAGTTTGCAGCGCGCGAGGATATGCACAGCGTCCACACCGTCGGCGCGCAGTTCAACCTTGACGCCGGTGAGCATCAGCGGATGGCACAGCGGGATCAGGTCACTGGTTTTTTTCGCCGCCTGGATCCCGGCGATGCGGGCCACGGCAAACACGTCGCCCTTGGGGTGGGCGCCGTCGACAATCATTTTCAAGGTGTCGGGCAGCATGCGCACCCGCGCTTCGGCCACGGCTTCACGGAACGTCACGGCTTTATCAGTGACGTCGACCATGTGGGCGCGACCTTGGGAATCGAGATGAGTCAGCACAGGGATACTCCTGATCAGGAGCGGCAATTGTAAACCTGTGAGTCAATTTTGCGCAGGGCTGTTTGGCCTTTAAAAAGAACACCGCAACCGTGGCGAGGGAGCTTGCTCCCTCGCCACAGGGTATCGGCCGTTAGAACCGGAAGGTAAAGCCGGCGTTGATCCCGTTGTTGTTACCCCGGTTGGACAGCAAACCGCTGTAGTTCAACGACACCAGTGTGTCCTTGGTCAGGGCCATTTCCGCACTGGCCTTGATCACCGCGCCATCGCGGGCCACAGGCACGCTGTTGACCGCAAACGCGTTGTCGCTGCCGGCAAACTTCAGCGAGGCGTCGCGATCGGTGTCACCAAACTGATGCTCCCAGCCCAACTCACCGCGCAACGTCACCGCCGAGGTCGCGCTGACCGGCAGTTGGGTATGTGCGCGCAGGCCCAGGGTGGAAAGCGTGGCGTCCTGGCTTTGCTTGCTGGCATGCAAGGCTGCGGCGCCGCCTTTTTCCTTGAACGAATCGCTCTGGTAGTTCAGGTAGGTCAGGTTGGCGAAGGGTTCGAACTGGTTCCATTGGGTGTAACCGATCTCGGCAAACACTTGGTCGGTGCGCGCGTTGTAGTCAGCCTTGTCGTAATCCGACTGGTTGGCGTAAGCCACGCGGCGCGAGCTGTCGATACGGTGCCAGGTGGTGGCGCCGCCCATGCGCAGGGCGATCGTGTCGAAGCGTTTGCCGCCGTAGATCGACAGGTGATAGTTGTCGCTGTCTGCCGATGCCGACTCGCCATTGAGATGGCTTTGGGTGTAGCCGGTGGCGGCGCCCACACGCCAGCCGTCGCCGACCTCCGTGTCCAGGCCCAGCAGCACGCCACTGGTAGACGAGGAGTAGCCGCTGGCGTTGTTGTCACCGCTGACGTTATTGCGACCGCCCAGCAGCTGGACCCAGCCGCCGTTGTCGTGAGTGTCGATCTGCGCGCTGGAATCCAGCGCCTGCGCCTGTTGCAGACGGCCGTTGACCGCTTCACGAATGTAACGGCTGTCGGCCATTTGCGCTGCGGCCACGTCCGAGTGCAGTTGCCCCGAGAGTTGCTTGAATGCGGCCTGCGCCTGGGCCGCCGAGTCTGAGGCCAGCAGGCTTTCATACACCGGGCTGCCCGCGCCCAAGGCTTCGGCCGCCGTCGCTACGGCGCGTTCGTTGCGGGTTTGCGCAATGCTGGCAAAGGTCGTCTGGTTACGCGCCACCGCCAGGCTCAGTTGGTTCGGCTGATAGCTCAGCTGAGTACCGATAAACAGGTAATTAGGCGTGATCGCTGCAAACTGGCCGTTGATGCCCTGGCTGGCCGTCAGGATGTTGAACTGCTGGCCCACCAGGCTACGGGCCTCAGTGGCAGACAGCAGGTTCGGGCTGTTTTCCAGGGATACGGTCACCACACCACCGTTAAGGGTGGCGACGCCGCTGCTCTGGATTTGATCACTTTGCCCGTTCGGGCCGACCTCCACGGCATACACCGAACCAGGGTTGAAGGTCACGTCGCCGGTGTGCAGCGTGCCGATCGAATGGCCCGGTGCCACGCGCCCGCCGGTGTTTACGGTCAAGGCGCCCACCGTGCCGTTACCGGCCAGTGTGCCGCCCAACGCGGTCATCACGCCGTTATCTGCATTGCGGGTGCCCACCGCGCTGCCATCCACGGTCACGGCGGAGGTCAACGAGCCGTCTACCGACAGCTTGCCGCCGCGTACCCAGGTGCTGCCCGAATAGGTGTTCTGGCCTTCGAGCACCAGTTCGCCGTCGCCGGACTTGGCCAGGCTGCCGACGTAGGTCGTGCCGGTGAGCAAATCCTTGCCGCGTGCCAGCGTCGCCTGTTCCCGGGCGTGGCCGATTTCATATTCAAACTGGTCATCGTCAGAGGCATTGGCGGGCAAGCCGTTGACCCAGCCTTTCTGTTGCTTGGTGGCGGCCCAGGTGGCTTGTTCGGCGGTGTCTTCTATACGGCGGGCGCGGATGGCCTCATCGGAAATCGGGTTGGCCCAGATATCACGCGTGCCACCTGGCAAGGCCACCGCCACCGAACCGAGGAACTGCCCCGGCCCTTGCATGGCTTTTTGCAGGTTGGGCAAGCCCCAACCGCTGACCACGCCCGGCACTTGCGGCGTGCCCGGCGCGGCGTCGTGCACCGGTTGCAGGTTGTCGTAGGTGCGGCCACCGGTGAGGTCGCCCACCGGCGTATCGGGACCGTCCGGCGCTTGCAGGCTGGAGGTGGTCAACAATACATCCCGGGCCTGGCTGGCGGTCATGTAAGGGAAGCGTTGAATCACCAGGGCCAAGGCACCGGAGACGCTCGGCGCAGCGGCAGAGGTGCCGTTGGCGTTAGGGATGATTTCCCCTTCAGGCCCGGTGGACGGGATGCCCGAAACGCCCATCACACACCACCACTTCGACGTGCCACAGCGGTTATAGACCTGGGCACTGGTCTCGTCGTAACCGGTGATCGAGAGGAATTTGCTCTCGATATCAGGCTTGAAAAACGGCAGGTTGGCGTTGGTGTCAGGGTTGGCACCGTGGCTGTCGTTGCCGGCCGAGATAATCTGGATGAAGGTGTTTTGCCGCGCGGCGTCAGCCATCGCGTCCATCCAGGTCTTTTGCCCGGCGTGAGCCTTGTCCCAGAACGGGCGATAGGCAGCGGTCATGTCGCGCAAGTTATCGGCTGCGCTGTCGCCTACGTTGCCGAAGTGGTTTTCCACGTCATTGCGCGAATTCTGGCCCCAACTCTGGTTGACGATCGAGACGTTCTTCGCCGCCAGCGCGTTGTAGCTGGCCATGAACGCGTTGTAGTCCAGGTCGTTGGAGCCCTGGAAACGGTTGTCGTCAGTGCCTGCGGTATTGGCGACAAAGATATTCGCGTCAAACGCAATACCATGCATGCCGGTGCCGTTGCGGCTGGCGCCCAATACACCGGACATCTCGGTGCCGTGGCCGTCATTGATGGTCGGGTCGTACTCGCCGGAAATACTGAAGTGCTCGCCCTTCTGGAACTCGCCGTCCGGCGTGTCATGAATGTAACGCGGGTGGGTGGCGTAGTACTCGCCGGTGGAGGTTACGGCCTGCACGCGGTCCTGGCCCTGGGCATTCTTGCCCTGGAACTCAAAGTGTTCAGTGAGGATGCCCGAGTCGAGCACACCGACGTTTACGCCCTTGCCGGTCATGCCCAAGGCATAGGCGTAGTACGCGTTGGTGCGATCCAGGCCGGAGTTGACCTGGGCTTCGGGGGTTTTCCAGGTTTGCGCGTTGGCGCTCCAGTCACGGGTGGCGCCAGCCCAGGATTGGCCGGCATTCAGTTGCGCGTTGAGGTTGCTGCTCACACCCGGCTCTACGTAGGTGTAGGGCTTGGCCGCCGGCAGGTTGGCGATAATGGCCTTGGAGAAGTCGAGAATATTGGTGGTATAGCGCCCGCTGTTGCTGAACAGCCGGCTGCGGTAGTAATCCAGGCGTGAGGCATAGTCCAGTGGGCGTTTGGTATCGCCGAGCATGGCGCCGATGGTGAGGTTTTCCGGTTGCAGTTCGTAGTTTTGCTTGAGGGCCGAATCGAACTTGCCGGACTGTGCGGCAAAGTCCTTGGCCGCAAGGTCGACGATATCGGCGTAGGCGAACCGCAGGTTTTTATACACATCGGTGTTGGGGCCAAACGAGGCAACGGCTTTTCTGAAGGCCGACTCCAGCACTGGCGAGGTGTAGGGGTTGGCGTCATCGGCCCAGGCCATGGAACCCTGGCCCAGCCATAAGGCCAAGCCAAGTGCGATGGGGCTCAGAGGTATCGATTTGAAGTCTGTAGCGCGCTTGCGTTTTTGCGACAAAGTGAAGCCATTACCTGCTGCGTCCATTTTCCTTTCCCTTTGGAGATGTGCTTCGTCAATGAGCGATGTATCGGGCTTTTTGTAATAGGCAGGATCACGCGCAAGACCAACGCCGGGTCTTCAATAAGGTGTCGAATCAAAGCGATCGTGTTCCGACGGGTTACGCAGTTTTCTTATAGTTTTCGGCGATAAAAAATGTAACAAAATAATTACAAAGGCCACAAGCGCCCAGGACGCATTAACGAAGACAAATGTCGCCCACAGCAAAAACCCCGAACTTCGCGAGAAATTCGGGGTTTTTTCTGGCATTTAGCCACTAACTACAGCATGGGCGATTACAGATGGGACTCGGCGTACTCAGCCAAGATCGAACGTGGCACCCCTTGCAGCGCGATGTGCACGCCGTTCGGGAAGTCTTTGAAGCGTTCCGTCAGGTAGGTCAGCCCGGAGCTGGTCGCGGACAGGTAAGGGGTGTCGATCTGTGCCAGGTTGCCCAGGCACACTACTTTGGAACCGGCACCGGCACGGGTGATGATGGTTTTCATCTGGTGCGGTGTGAGGTTCTGGCATTCATCGATCAAAATCAGGCTTTGCTGGAAGCTGCGACCTCGGATGTAGTTGAGGGATTTGAACTGCAACGGCACTTTGCTGAGGATGTAGTCGACGCTGCCATGGGTGTTTTCGTCATCCATGTGCAAGGCTTCGAGGTTGTCGGTGATCGCCCCCAGCCACGGCTCCATTTTTTCCGCTTCGGTGCCGGGCAGAAAGCCGATTTCCTGGTCCAGGCCCTGCACACTGCGGGTGGCGATGATGCGGCGATAGCGTTTGGTCACCATGGTCTGCTCGATGGCGGCCGCCAGGGCGAGGATGGTTTTCCCCGAGCCTGCGGCGCCGGTCAGGTTGACCAGGTGAATGTCCGGGTCGAGCAGCGCGTACAGCGCCAGGCTCTGATAGATATCACGCGGCTTCAGGCCCCAGGCTTCCTGGTGCAACAGGGGTTCCTGATGCAGGTCGAGGATCAGCAGCTTGTCGACCTGGATCTCTTTGATCCAGCCCACAAAACCCTGTTCGTCGATGATGAATTCATTGATGTGCACGGCCGGCAGGTTGTCGATCAGCTGTACCTGGTGCCAGGTGCGGCCATGGTCCTGGCGGGTTTCGACCTTGCTCACCAGGTCCCAGAAGGAGCCGGTCACGGTGTGATAACCCCGCGACAGCATCGACACGTCGTCGACGAGCTGGTCGGTACTGTAGTCCTCGGCAGCGATCCCACACGCTCGTGCCTTGAGGCGCATATTGATGTCTTTGGTCACCAGCACCAGCCGCAGGTCCTTGTCGCGCGCGTGCAAGTCGATCAATTGGTTGATGATTTTGTTGTCGTTGAGGTTTTCCGGCAGCAGGCTGTTGGGCTCGCTGCGCTTGCTCATCAGAATCGACAGCAAGCCCTTCGGCCCGCTTTTGCCACGCTGGATCGGCACGCCGACCTCAACGTCCTCGGGCGAGGCTTCACCCAGGGTTTTGTCGATCAGGCGGATCGCCTGGCGGCATTCGGCGGCCACGCTGTGGTGCCCGCTTTTGAGTTTGTCGAGCTCCTCAAGCACGATCATCGGGATGGCGACGTGGTGTTCTTCGAAGTTAAGCAGTGCGTTTGGATCGTGGATCAATACGTTGGTATCAAGCACATAAAGGATTGGCTGGTCGGAAGAAGGGTTACGTCCATGATCATCCATACTCGGTCACCTTTGTGGGAGCCATTCGACGCAATACCTGGGCGGTGCTGCGCCTCGATTCGACCACCGACTGCACCGCAGTGACGTCAAGTGCAGTACCCACATGAGGAGTCTTGGAAGACGCCACCTGTGTTGCAGGGTTCGGCGATCTGACTTCGTAATACCGCAAAACCCATGACAGGAAAAAGCACTTTGACGCTTTTTTGAAGTTTATTTTTCAGGATGACGAATAGCACTAGCCGAGTGCCAGTGACCCCGTTAAAGTCGGAAGTCCGCCTGCATCGAAATGTCGCACAAAATCACCCCTGAAATCCACCATCCCCAACAGGGCCGGGCACTTCAGCGAAACGCCTCCCGGCAGTCCTGCCAACCCAAGCCACTTTGCCTGGTTGCCTGCAATAACATCGGCAATGCTACCCGCGCCTTGTCCTGGGTGTCGTGAAACACAATCACGCCTTTGCGCCACAGCAGCATCAGCGTCAGCACCCGTTGCGCCGACTCATCGGCCTTGAGTTTGCCCGGTTCGTCCTGGGAGTCGATGTCCCACAACGCCACCTGCAACCCCTGAGATTGGAAAAAGCCCTGGCTGTCGGCACGGCGCTGGCCATAGGGCGGGCGAAACAGCGGCACATAGTTTTCCGGCATCAGGTTCTGCACCAGCGCCGCGCTGCGCGTAATTGAGCTTTGCCACTCGACCCAATGGCTGTGGGAGCGGTATTGCCAACCCTGGGTGCCCACACACTGGCCTTGGTACAACGCCTGCACATCATTGGCAGAACTGCGCTCCACACGGGTTTGCAAACTGCTGCCAAGGGCAAAGAACGTGGCGTTCATCTTCTGCTTGCGCAGGTAGTCGGTGAGCCAGTCGGTATTGCCGCTGACCGGCGCCGGGCCGCCGTCGAAGGTCAGCAGGAAAAGGCGGTCGTTGAACTCATCGCCATTGCGTTCGTGGTCACCAAAGCGCAGCACCTCGCTGCTGATCTGCGGGAACAGCGCGGCTTTGCGCAACAGTTCGTCCAGGTAACGCTCATGGAAGTTATGGCTAGGCCCGGCCCAGCCTATATAGAAGGAGTTATCGCTGACCTGGAACTTGCCGGCCTGCTCGCGCAGGTCGTCCATGTTTTCCACCAGGTAGCAGAACGAGGCGTCCTCTTCGCAGCTTTGCTGGGCCGCCGTGTAGTTTTCCAGCAAGCGCTGCCAGAGCTGGCGACGCAGGTCGTCGATGGCGGCCAGGTTGATAATCTTCAAGCCCAGGCGCTGCTTCAGGGCATTTTCGTCCTGGGCTTCGCTGGCCAGCAAGCTGTGGGCGAACATCAGGATTTCGGCGCGTGAAGCAACATCGAACAGCGCCGGGCTGCTGAGCTTTTCCGGCCAGGTGCCACGGTCCAGGCTGGCGACATCCACCGGCGCGGCGTTGGCGTTCAGGCACAGTAAGCAGGCTGACAATAAAAGTGCTAGGCGCACGCAGGGTCTCCCTCTCCAGAGTTACCGCCCATCATAGCGGATCGTGCCTATCGCCATCATAGGTGGAGTCAAACCACTCAACCCCCTAGAATCCCTGCCACGATTACAGGAGCCAACTTCATGCTGATGGTGATTTCCCCCGCCAAAACCCTCGACTTCGAGTCAAAGCCGGTCACCCCGCGCTTTACCCAACCGCAATACCTCGACCACTCCCAGGAGTTGATCGAACAATTGCGCGAATTGAGCCCGGCGCAAATCAGCGAGTTGATGCACGTCTCCGACAAAATCGGTGGCCTCAATGCCGCGCGTTTCGGCAGTTGGACCCCGGCCTTCACGCCGGCCAATGCCAAGCAGGCACTGTTGGCATTCAAGGGCGACGTGTATACCGGCCTGAATGCCGAAACCTTCAGCGATGCCGATTTCAGCTACGCCCAGGACCACCTGCGCATGCTCTCGGGCCTCTACGGCCTGCTGCGCCCGCTGGACCTGATGATGCCGTACCGCCTGGAGATGGGCACCAAACTGCCCAACGCCCGTGGCAAAGACCTCTACACGTTCTGGGGCACGCGCATCAGCGAGTGGTTGAATGAAGCACTGGCCGAGCAAGGCGACGACGTGTTGCTCAACCTGGCCTCCAACGAGTACTTCTCGGCGGTCAAACGCACGGCCCTGAACGCACGCATCATCAATACCGAGTTCAAGGACCTGAAAAACGGCCAGTACAAGATCATCAGCTTCTACGCCAAAAAGGCGCGGGGCATGATGAGCCGTTTTGTGATTGAAGAACGCATCAACGACCCAGCCAAGCTCAAGCAGTTTGATGTGCAGGGTTACCGCTTCAATGCCGAGCAGTCCAAGCCGGATAATTTGGTGTTTCTGCGCGATCACGCACCGCAATAGGGCTCTGATACGTCCTCACCAACGCTAAAGATCCAATGTGGGAGCGGGCTTGCTCGCGAATGCGGTCTGTCAGTAACAGGTACTCTGACTGATACACCGCATTCGCG
>NZ_CBFHAZ010000024.1:0-66738 GCF_965653655.1 Pseudomonas onubensis
GGCTTGCTCGCGAATGCGGTGTGTCAGAGACAGATAAATTGACTGACCCACCGCATTCGCGAGCAAGCCCGCTCCCACAGTTGACCGCATGCAGTTTTGAATATGAGGTCGGCTGCGGATTTGCATGCACTGAAGAGCTGCTTTTCTGTGGGAGCTGGCTCGCCTGCGATGCAGACACCTCGGTACATCAGGCACACCGAGTTGATGCTATCGCAGCGGTGCGACGATTCGACAAGCCAGCTCCCACAGGTTGGTTGCATTCCAACCTTTCAGCGATGTGTGGCTATCCAGATCAACAACCCCGCCTGAAACACCGTAAACGCAACCAGGCACGTAATGGTAAAGCGCAGCCCGCTGTCTTCGCGCTTGAACTTGGTGACCTTTTCTTCTTCCTTGCGCAGCTTCACTTCCTGCTCGGCCAGGTTGTGCTCGGCCTGTTGCAGCATTTGCGCCGCCTCGAGGATTTCTACGTACTGCACCTTCTCGGCGTTCCAGCTGTCCAGCACTTCGCTGACTTTGCCGGGTTGCACGTTGCCTTTGAGGTGCTGCACATCGGCGTAGGCCACATCAAAACCCTGGATGCGCAGGAAATGATCGCGACGCAGGCGCGTGGCTTCGTTGAGTGCATCCTTGTTGGCAAGGTCCACGCCGTCGACGCGATAATGTGACCACTTCTTTTTCGCCCACGCGGCGCCCTGTGCAACCAGAAAGCGCCCCAGTCCACGGTTGGCCGGTTCGATCTCCAGGCTGTTGCCCGGGCCAAAGTGCACACGGTGCGTCTCGTGGTCTACCCAGATATCCAGGTGGTTCTGCTCGCGGCGCACGCGTTGGCCGGGCAACTGGATCACCATGCGCAACAGGCTGTGTTTTTTGTCATGGCGCTCGGTATAGCCGAACTGCACAAACCGCAGCGGCCGTGCGCCGGTGGCTCGATCAGTCGCCAGCGGCGCCAGGCGCAGCATTTTGAAATGTTCGGCCTGAACGTCCGCCCATGGCAGCGCCGCCGCCTCGACGGCCTCGGGTTTTTCAGCCGGGGTGTCGGCGGTAGAGTCGGGTGTTGCTTCGGTGTCAGTCATGCGGCGCGATCCTGTCCAAGCCCTGCAAGTCGACAGTCTTTTTACTGTCGACTCTGGGCTTATCGGCCGTTTTATTCAGGACTGGAGGCAAATAGTCGCTTAACGGGGTTGAAGTCCGTCGATAAAGCGCACGATACGTTGGCCCAACTCGGCGGCGAGCGGCAGTTTGGGGTCGTTGTACGACGCCAGCTGTTCCTTCACATCCTTGGGCACGATGCGCATCACGTGGTTCATGCCTTGAATCACCGTCAGCTGTGCGTCCGGCTTGGCCGCTTGCAACTGTTGGGCATCCTTCACGCCCACCTGGATATCGTTGGTGCCCTGGATAATCAACGCCGGCATCGTCAGTTTGGCGAAGGCGGCCGATGGGTCGGCGCGAAACAGGCTGATCAGGTACGGCTGCACGCTGGGGCGGAAAATGCCCTCCAACGGGCGTGGTACGTCGGCATCTACCTGGCCGGCCTTGAGGTGGTCGAGGATTTCATTACTGCGCAACAACAGGGCAGGCGGCAAGTGATCGGCCAGTTGCTGGCGGATCACCCGGTCCACCGGCCGCGCGCTGCCAGACAGGGAAATAACCCCGGCCGGATCGAGTTGCGGCGCGGCGAGGGCGGCGACCAGCGCGCCTTCGCTATGGCCCAGCACAATCAACTGGCCCATGCGGCTGTCGGCCTTGAGCAGCTTGCCCCAGGCCACGGCATCGGCCACATAGGCATCCAGGCTGAGGTTGCGTTCGTCGGGGGTGGCGGCCAGGCTCGCGGCCACGCCGCGCTTGTCGTAGCGCACGCTGGCGATGTTATTGCGCGCCAGCACCCAGGCCAGGCGCTTGAGGCTGTCGTTGCGCGCGCCGTCGGCGCTGTTGCCGTTGCGGTCGGTGGGGCCGGAGCCGGCGATGATCAGCACCACGGGCACAGGTTTGTCGGATTTTGGCAGCAGAAGCGAACCAAACAACTCGCCGCTGCCGGTGTCAAGGCTGATCGGCCGTTGCAGCACAACAGGGGAGGCGGCGAAGCCAAGGCTGGAAAACAGGGTAAGGGTCAAAAGCAAAACTCGCAGCATCATTGCGCCATCATCAGGAAGGTGCCGGTTGGACCAACGTCTACCGGTAAGGTTTCGAGGATGAACTAGTCGGTTAGCCTGCGTATACTGGCCGCCTTAAGTTATTACGGTTGAGTTGATTCAACTGATTTCACGGAGCGCCCTGCATGTCCGGCAATACCTTCGGCAAGCTGTTCACTGTCACCACCGCGGGCGAAAGCCATGGCCCGGCGTTGGTCGCCATTGTCGACGGCTGCCCGCCAGGCCTCGAGTTGTCTCTGGAAGACCTGCAGCGTGACCTCGACCGCCGCAAGCCCGGCACCAGCCGCCACACCACCCAGCGCCAGGAGCCCGACGAAGTCGAGATCCTCTCCGGCGTGTTTGAAGGCCGTACCACCGGCTGCGCCATCGGCCTGTTGATCCGCAACACCGACCAGAAGTCCAAGGACTACTCGGCGATCAAGGACCTGTTCCGCCCGGCCCACGCCGACTACACCTACCACCACAAATTCGGCGAGCGCGACTACCGTGGCGGTGGCCGCAGTTCGGCGCGCGAAACCGCCATGCGCGTGGCCGCCGGCGCCATTGCCAAGAAATACCTGGCCACCCAGGGCATCGTGATCCGTGGCTACATGAGCCAGTTGGGCCCGATTGAAATCCCGTTCAAGACCTGGGACAGCGTTGACGACAACGCTTTCTTCAGCCCCGACCCGGACAAGGTGCCGGAACTGGAAGCCTATATGGACCAGTTGCGCCGCGACCAGGATTCGGTCGGTGCCAGGATCACCGTGGTCGCCGAAGGCGTCAAACCGGGCCTGGGCGAGCCGATCTTCGACCGCCTCGACGCCGAACTGGCCCACGCGCTGATGAGCATCAATGCGGTCAAGGGCGTTGAAATCGGCGCCGGTTTTGCCTGTGTCGCCCAGCGTGGTACCGAGCATCGCGATGAAATGACCCCGCAAGGTTTCCTCAGCAACAACGCGGGCGGCATCCTCGGTGGTATTTCCTCCGGCCAGCCGATTGTTGCGCACCTGGCGCTCAAGGCCACGTCGAGCATCACCACGCCGGGCCGTTCGATCGATGTGCACGGCAACCCGGTGGACGTGATCACCAAGGGCCGTCACGACCCGTGTGTGGGCATCCGCGCCACGCCGATTGCCGAGGCGATGATGGCCATCGTGTTGATGGACCACCTGCTGCGCAACCGTGGGCAAAATGCCGATGTGCAGGTGAGTACGCCGGTGTTGGGCCAGCTGTGACGGCTTGTGGCGAGGGAGCTTGCTCCCGCTGGGCTGCGCAGCAGCCCCTAAGCCTACGATCCGGTATCAGCTGGAAAAATGCGGCGCTTCTATTGGGGCCGTTTCGCAGCCCGGCGGCACGGCGCGACGATTCGACAAGCTCGCTCGCCACAAGCCACTTATGCTGACGGGAGCGCTCCCATACTGGCGCCTCTCCAGCTTCTACCTCTTCTACTTCGCCCTGCTCGGGGCGACGGCGCCGTTCCTGGCGCTGTACTTCGACCATCTGGGGTTTTCCAGCGCGCGCATCGGCGAACTGGTGGCCATCCCCATGCTGATGCGCTGCGTGGCGCCCAACCTGTGGGGCTGGCTCGGCGACTACACCGGCCGGCGCCTGGCCATCGTGCGTTTTGGCGCGGTGTGTACCCTGGCGAGTTTCTCGCTGATATTTATCAGCAAGACCTACGCCTGGCTGGCCCTGGTCATGGCGTTGCATGCGTTCTTCTGGCACGCGGTGCTGCCGCAGTTTGAAGTGATCACCCTGGCGCACTTGCAAAAGCAAACGGCGCGCTATAGCCAGATCCGCCTGTGGGGCTCCATCGGTTTTATCCTCACCGTGGTGATAATGGGTCGCCTGTTCGACGGGCTGAGCCTGGACATTTACCCGGTGGTGGTCGTGGTGATCATGGCCGGCATTATTGGCGCCAGCCTGTGGGTGCCGAACGCGCAGCCCGCCGTGCAGGGCAACCGCCTGGCCGGTGACGGTTTCCTCAAACAATTGCGCAGCCCCGGCGTACTGGCGTTTTATGCCTGCGTGGCCCTGATGCAAATGAGCCATGGCCCGTATTACACCTTCTTGACTCTGCACCTTGAACATTTGGGTTATAGCCGTGGCGTGATCGGCATGCTGTGGGCACTGGGCGTGGTCGCGGAGGTGCTGATGTTCCTGGCCATGAGCCGCATCCTCACGCGTTTTTCGGTGCGACGGGTGCTGCTGGCCAGTTTTGTATTGGCGGCTATCCGCTGGCTGCTGTTGGGCTCATTTGCCGAAATTTTCTGGGTATTGCTGCTGGCGCAGGTGCTGCACGCCGCTACGTTTGCCAGCTTTCACGCGGCCGCCATCGCCTTTGTGCAACGCAGCTTCGGCGCCAAACAACAAGGCCAGGGCCAGGCGCTGTATGCGGCGCTGGCCGGCACCGGCGGCGCGTTGGGCGCCCTTTACGCCGGCTACAGCTGGAACCTGTTGGGCCCGACCCTGACCTTCAGCATCGCCAGCGTCGCCGCCCTGGCCGCCGCCATTATCATGGGCCTTCGATTGCAAGAGCCGAATAAAGGAACCGAGCAATGAGTTATGTCGCTGTTTATGCCGTCGCCACTGGGGATACCCCGAACAAGGTCCTGACCCACTTTGACGACATCGTCTCGACGTTGGCCGAACACGGTGTGCGCTTCGCGCGCTGGCAGCCGGCGCCGATTGAGAAGGGCGCCAGCGATGCCGACATGATCGCCGCGTACCAGCCGCAGATTGATGCCCTCGGCTACGCTGCCGTGGACGTGCTCAGGGCGGCGGGCGATCCGGCACAGAACGCTGAACTGCGCGCGCAATACCTCAATGAGCGCCGCTACAGCGAAGACGCCGTGCGTTTCTTCGTGGCGGGCCAGGGCCTGTTCAACCTGCACGTGGGCGACTATGTCTACGCCGTGCGTTGTGAGAAAAATGACCTGCTGGTGATTCCAGCCGGCATGCGGCACTGGTTCGATATAGGCGAAAACCCGCACTTCGTCACCTTGCGTTTGTTCAACACCGCTAAAGGCTCTGAGCCTCAACTCACAGGCGACACTATTGCCGATGATTTTCCCGGTCTGGACGACTAAGCACAGATAGCTAAATGTGCCACCCAGGCAAGTTGGAAGTTGTTGTGGGAATAAGCCTAATTATTTGTAGGGCGTAGCTGTTTCTACTGTGCCCTATGCTTTCAATCCATTCGTTATGTAACTCTCTGCGGACTCGATGTTTATATCACCTGTCAATAGCAGGAATCCGAAAGGTGGTATGGCATTCACTACTAAAGGAGAGAGCACAATGAGTGGCCCAGAGCAGTCGTGTCGCACGCCGGTGGACGCGCCGATGACCGTTAGAAGACGTCTGAGCCTGGGCGGCAAGCCCCTCACCCCCACAGAACTGGAAATTTTGCGCTGGGCCTCGGAAGGCAAGACCGTCTGGGAAATCAGCCAGATTCGGGCGACCTCTGAAGCCACCGTCAAATTTCATCTGCGCAATATCTACGGCAAGCTGGAAGTCACCAACCGCGTACAGGCGATGAATGCGGCCAGCCGACAAGGTTTGTGCTGAAGACACACAAAAAAGGGCCGCGACGCCTGTAAGCGTCGCGGCCCTTTTTGGTTATCGGTTGCTTATGCCGAGTGGTAGGTCGGCAAGGCAAAGCGATTCTGGCTTTGCAGCATCGAAATCTGTGGCAGTTCACTGGCTTGTTCGGCCAGGTCGCGGCGGATAGCGCTGATCACCCAAGTCAGTTGGTCAGCGGTGTGCAGCTGTTGATACGAGATCGAGCGCTTGACCTGTTTGCCTTCGCTGTTGCGCAGGGTCAGCAGGATACCGCCGTCGGGACGTGGCTGAGTGGTGACGTCGTATTGGGAGAATACAGAAGCGAATTTATCTTGGATCAGGCTCATGTCTATCAGCTCCGTTGGCTCAAGTGGGCAAGCATGGAGAGATAGGTGCAGTGATTGTGCCAGTATTGGATATCTTAAAAAGTCTTTATAAATCAATAAGTTAAAATTTTTCTAAATTTTCGGCTTCGTGCAATTTGCATGAATGGCCATCGTGCATCCTGCATTTTGCGTTATCCGCGCCGACCGTTTCAGGCCCGCCTTAAGCATAAGGACTGCCTCGACCGGGCAAAATTCCCTTTCTGTGGTGGCTGGCTCGGGATACAAAACTTTTCAAATCCCGCATGTACAGCCAAAGAATGGCAGGCGTATTTTCCTGCAAGGCATTCGGCATCTGCCTACAGGGCTGCCGCTATCCCTGGATCATACGAAGAATAAGAAAAAGGACGTTCCGCCATGAGCCATCAGCAAGACGACATGATCACGTGGGGCAAGCTCTTACGTAAGGTGCCTACGATTGTTCGAGCCCTGCCACGCGTCGTGCGCGGCATGCGCGCCGCGAATGTCACTGACCCCGCGCAGCCTTGCGGCCTCGGTTGGCACTTTGAACAGGCTGCGTTGCGCAACCCCGACGGCGCGGCGCTGTTGTACGGCGACAGCGTGCTCAGCTACCGCGAAGCCAACCAGCGCGCCAATCGTATGGCTCATTACCTTCAGGCGCAGGGCATCGGCAAGGGTGATGTGGTCGCGCTGTTTATTGAAAATCGCCCGGAACTGCTCCTCAGCGTACTGGCCGTGGCCAAGCTGGGTGGTATCTGCGCCATGCTCAACACTGCGCAAACCCAGGCGGCGCTGGTGCATAGCCTGAACCTGGTGAACCCGGTGGCGATCGTGGTGGGCGGGGAATTGGAATCCGCCTATGCGGCCGTGCGTGATCAAGTGTCGATTGCGGCCGAACGCAACTGGTTTGTGGCTGATCAGTCTTCAAACCTGGTGCCGCAGGGCTACACCGACCTGATGGCCGTCAGCGCCGACAGCCTGCTGGACAACCCTGCCAGCAGCGGGCAGATCTTCTTCAACGACCCGTGTTTTTATATCTACACCTCCGGCACTACCGGTTTGCCCAAGGCCGGCATCATGAAACACGGGCGCTGGACCAAGACGGCGGTGAGTTTCGGCAGCATCGCCCTGGACATGGGGCCGCAAGACGTCCTGTATTGCACCTTGCCGCTGTACCACGCTACCGGCCTGTGCGTGTGCTGGGGCTCGGCGATTGTCGGCGCGTCGGGCTTCGCCATCCGGCGCAAATTCAGCGCCAGCCAGTTCTGGGACGATGCGCGCAAATTCAACGCAACCACTTTGGGGTATGTCGGTGAGTTGTGCCGCTACCTGCTGGACCAGCCGCCCAGCGCACAGGATCGCGATAACCAGGTCACCAAGATGGTCGGCAACGGCCTGCGCCCCGGTGTCTGGGCGCAATTCAAGCAGCGTTATGGCGTCGAGCACATCTGCGAGCTGTATGCGGCCAGCGACGGCAATATCGGTTTTACCAATGTGCTGAATTTCGACAACACCATCGGCTTTTGCCTGCAGCACTGGGCGCTGGTGGAGTACTCACACGAAACCGGCGAGCCGTTGCGTGGCAGCGACGGTTACCTGCGCAAGGTGCAAACCGGCGGGCAGGGCTTGCTGCTGGCCAGGATCGATGAAAAGTCACCGTTCGACGGCTACACCGACCCGGAAAAGAACCGCAAAGTGGTGCTCACGGACGTGTTCGAGAAGGGCGACCGCTACTTCAATACCGGCGACTTGTTGCGCAGCATTGGTTTTGGCCATGCGCAATTTGTCGATCGCCTGGGCGACACCTACCGCTGGAAGGGCGAAAACGTCTCCACCACCGAAGTCGAAAACGTGTTGCTGCAGCACCCGCAGATCGCCGAAGTAGTGGCCTATGGCGTCGAGATCGAAAACACCAATGGCCGCGCAGGCATGGTGGCCATCACCCCAAGCGAATCCTTGGCGGCCCTGGACATGCGCGAGCTGTTGCAGTTTGCCCACGGCCAGTTGCCGCACTATGCGGTGCCGCTGTTTTTGCGCATCAAGGTCAAGATGGAAACCACTGGCACCTTCAAATACCAGAAGGTCAAGCTCAAGGAGGAAGCCTTCGACCCGGACAAGGCCGGTAACGACCCGGTGTACGCGTGGCTGCCGGGCTCCGACAGTTATGTGCCGGTCACCGGGCAATTACTGGCGCAGATCCAGGCCGGGCAATTCCGTTATTGATTCTGCCTATGAATGCTTTTGACAAAAAAGCCATGACAGCAGGGAACTCCCTCGCGACACTGGGCGCCTTATACACATTCCCAGACAAGGAGCGCCCTGCATGTCAGACCAGCCTAAACAAATGACCGACGATGAAGCCGCCGAATTCGCCGAACAGGTTTTCGACGTGGCCCGCAAAGGCGATGCGGCGATGCTGGCTGCGCTGCTGGCCAAAGGCTTGCCGGCCAATTTTCGTAATCACAACGGCGACACTTTACTGATGCTAGCGGCCTACCATGGTCATGCCGAAGCGGTAAAAGTGTTGCTGGAATTCAAGGCCGACCCACTGATTGCCAACGACAAGAACCAGCTGCCAATCGCCGGTGCCGCGTTTAAAGGCAACCTGCCGGTGGTGAAGGCGTTGATCGAAGGCGGCGCGCCAGTGGATGCAACTTCCCCGGACGGGCGCACAGCGCTGATGCTGGCCGCGATGTTCAACCGCGTTGAAATGGTCGACTACTTGCTCGCTCAAGGCGCCAATCCCAAGGCCACCGATGCCCAGGGCGCGACTGCGCTGGCGGCGGCGCATACCATGGGCGCGGCGGATACGGCGGCGCAGTTGCAGAAACTGGTGTAGGCTACGCGCCCTCAAAAACCAGCCCGCCACAGGACCTTCCCATGCAAACCGCCCTCGTCGAACTTATCAGCAAAATCAGCGCCGGCGTCATGGGCGAGGACGAGGTGGCGCGCATCGCCACAGAAGCCGCCCAAGCCTACGCGGACCCGGCGGCGTTTCTGGCCGCGAACCCGGACATTAACTACGACGACACTTTCCCTATCCCACTGGGTGAGTGGGTAGTGGTGGGTAGCCTGCCGGACACGGTGTTGTTCCAGGCCGACACGTATGGCGATCTGTTCGCGCAGATCGTCGCTTCGTTCGGCCCGGGCGTGGCGTTCAACCTCAAGCCCAAGCAATTGGCCAAGACCGAAGACCTCACCGCGCTGAACCGCATCCAGATCCAGATGAGCGCGTTGAGCCCCGAAGACGGTGGTTACGTGCTGCTCAACTTCAGCCAATTGCTCGATGACGAGATCCAGGCCGTGCTCGTGTATGGCAATGACCTGCCGCGCGTGCTTGAACTGTGCGCGCAGGTCGGGATCAAGGCCGAGCCGTCCCTGGAAGCGTTGAAAGTCGCCGTGCACGTCTGAAATAAAACGGAACCCCTGCAAACGCTGACTATCCTACAAGTGCATGCCCTCACTTAGGAGCGACACCATGGGTTCCACTTTCAACGGTCTTATCGGCCTGATCATCCTGGCGCTGGATATCTGGGCGATCATCAACGTGTTCAAAAGTGGCGCCAGCACCGGCGCCAAAGTGCTGTGGATCCTGTTGATCCTTTTGCTGCCGGTATTGGGCTTGATCATCTGGGCAATTGCCGGGCCGCGCGGTAACGTGCGGATCTGATCGTTCACCCACTCCATCTAGAGTGGGCACAGTCAATGTGGGAGCGGGCTTGCTCGCGAATACGGTGTATCAGTTTCAGATGTTTTGACTGACACGCCGCATTCGCGAGCAAGCCCGCTCCCACATTTAGTTTCTGGTGCATTCACAGGTTTTGTGTGTCGAAACTATTCGCTGCACACAATTTTCACATCTTTTCCAAGACAATTCGGCGGTTTTACGGCTCTGCCAAGGCTCTAACTCAAGGGCCATTAACGGCAGGTCCTGGGCGCCCATTCAGTAATTAATAGCGTTGCTGCCGTTGATCGGGCACCATTTGCGCCACCGCGTTAACCGCCTACCCCAGCCAGCCTGGGCGAGGGTCGGACGCCACTGCATTATTTCGAAACTTAAACTTCCAATGGGTCCTAGAACGACATGGCAAACCCGGACGCCCTGAGTCAGCAGCGAGCTTCTAATCGCTTGCTGCAACCGACCGTCAAATCCCATCTGGCATACACGCTGCTTTGCGCGCTGGTCATGATGGTGATGTTCTCCCTGCTGCGCCTGGCGCTGCTGGTCTACAACCGCGAGATGATCCTCGACACGCCGGCCTCGACCTTCCTCGAAGCCTTCGTCAATGGCACGCGCTTCGACATCCGCTTTGTGATGTACGCGCTGGTCCCGCTGCTGCTGGCATTGTTCAGCGTACGGGCCATGGCGGCGCGTGGGTTCTTCCGTTTTTGGCTGACCGTAGTGTCCAGCATTGCCCTGTTCCTGGGCCTGATGGAAATGGACTTCTACCGCGAATTCCACCAACGCCTCAACGGCCTGGTGTTTCAGTATGTGAAGGAAGACCCGAAAACCGTAATGAGCATGCTCTGGTACGGTTTCCCGGTGGTGCGCTACCTGCTGTCCTGGGCCGTGGGCACTTTGATTCTGAGCATCGCCTTCAAGGGCGCAGACCGCGCGACGCGCCCACGTGGCCCGTTCAGCGGCGGCACCGTCGGCACTCGCCAGGTGGCTCCGTGGTACAGCCGCATTGCGGTGTTCGTGGTGTGCCTGCTGATCGCTGTAGTCGCCATCCGTGGCACCCTGCGCCAAGGCCCACCGCTGCGTTGGGGTGACGTCTACACCACCGAATCGAACTTCGCCAACCAGTTAGGCTTGAACGGCACACTGTCGCTGATCGCGGCGGCCAAGTCGCGCTTCTCCGAAGAACGCTCGAACATCTGGAAAGCCACCCTGGACCAGCCGCTGGCCACCCAGACCGTGCGTGACATGCTGGTGTTGCCGCAAGAGAAACTGGTGGATACCGACACCGCCGCCGTGCGCCGTGACTACACGCCACCGGCCGAGAAAACCCTGCCGATCAAGAACGTCGTAGTGATCCTGATGGAAAGCTTCGCCGGTCACTCGGTCGGCGCACTGGGCCGCCCAGGCAACATCACGCCGTACTTCGACAAGCTGTCCAAGGAAGGCCTGCTGTTCGACCGTTTCTTCTCCAACGGCACCCACACCCACCAGGGCATGTTCGCCACCATGGCGTGCTTCCCGAACCTGCCGGGCTTCGAATACCTGATGCAAACCCCGGAAGGCAGCCACAAGCTGTCGGGCCTGCCGCAGTTGCTCAGCGCGCGCAAGTTTGACGACGTGTATGTCTACAACGGCGATTTCGCCTGGGACAACCAGTCGGGCTTCTTCAGCAACCAGGGCATGACCAACTTCATCGGGCGCAACGACTTCGTTAACCCGGTGTTCTCCGACCCGACGTGGGGCGTGTCCGACCAGGACATGTTCAACCGTGGCCTGGAAGAGTTGAAGGCCCGCGAAGGCGGCAAGCCGTTCTACGCACTGTTGCAAACCCTGTCCAACCACACGCCGTATGCGTTGCCGACGCCATTGCCAGTTGAAAAAGTCACCGACCGTGGCAGCCTCAACGAGCATTTGACGGCCATGCGTTACTCCGACTGGGCCTTGGGCCAGTTCTTTGAAAAAGCCCGTAAAGAGCCGTACTTCAAGGAAACCCTGTTCGTGATCGTGGGTGACCACGGTTTTGGTAACGAGCAACAGATCACCGAGATGGACCTGGGCCGCTTCAACGTGCCGATGCTGATGATTGCACCGGGCATGCAGGAGAAGTTCGGCGAGCGTGACCACACGGTGGGCACCCAGATCGACATCGTGCCGACCATCATGGGCCGCCTGGGTGGCGACACCTTGCACCAATGCTGGGGCCGCGACCTGTTGAACCTGCCGGAAGGCGACAAGGGGTTTGGCGTGATCAAGCCGTCGGGCAGCGACCAGACCGTCGCCCTGGTCACTGCTGACCGCATCCTGGTGCTGCCTAAAGAGATGCCACCAAAACTGTGGGAGTACGAGCTGGGCGCTAACCCGACCGGTAAGGTCATTCCTGAATCGCCGGACGAAGCCGCGCTGAAACAGAAACTTGAGTCGTTCTTGCAGACGGCGACCAAGAGCCTGTTGGATAACACTGCGGGTGTGATTGACGGCAAGCCGGACTAATCACCCGGGCATAAAAAAGAGGCCTTCCAGAGGCCTCTTTTTTTGTCCGGATTTTATATCCGGCCGAGCAGCAATAGCACCAGCAGCACCACCAGCACCACACCGAGGATACCCGACGGGCCATAGCCCCAGTTACGTGAGTGCGGGAATACCGGCAGGCCGCCGACCAGCAGCAGGATCAGGATAATGATCAGAATCAGGCTCATGTTTTTTTCCTTGTGGGCCTTCTGAAAAGACCAGTTGTTTAACGACAGGCCCGTGGGTTTATTTACGGACGCCTTAATAACTCCGACTGTGCAGTTGCGCAGAAAATTCCGTAGTTTCTTAAAGCATTTCGCACACTCGCTTATTTCTTTTAATGCGTTCGCAATTACGTGCACTTAGTTGAAAAAGATTGAACTTACGCTATAAGCCGGTCTCGCACCCGGCCTGCGGTTTGCCTGAGGCATTCATCAACTGGATGGTGCGTGGGTGTAGGAAAAAGCTTCGCTACACTGCCGATCACTTCTTCCGTGAACTACAAGGCTACTACCTATGCAAAATCGCATGATGATCACTGGTGCCGGGTCTGGCCTGGGTCGCGAAATCGCGCTGCGCTGGGCGCGCGAGGGTTGGCAGTTGGCCTTGTCGGACGTCAGCGAGCCAGGCTTGCAGGAAACTCTCAAGCGGGTGCGCGAGGCCGGTGGCGATGGTTTTATCCAGCGCTGCGACGTACGTGACTACAGCCAGCTCACCGCCTTTGCCCAGGCTTGCGAAGTGAAGCTGGGCGGCATTGATGTGATCGTCAATAACGCTGGCGTGGCTTCGGGTGGCTTCTTTGCCGAGTTGTCCCTGGAAGATTGGGACTGGCAGATTGCGATCAACTTGATGGGCGTGGTCAAGGGCTGCAAGGCGTTCCTGCCGCTGCTGGAAAAGAGCAAGGGCCGGATTATCAACATCGCCTCCATGGCTGCGCTGATGCAGGGGCCGGCGATGAGCAACTACAACGTGGCCAAGGCCGGTGTGGTGGCGTTGTCGGAAAGTTTGCTGGTGGAACTCAAGCAGCAGGAAGTCGGTGTGCATGTGGTGTGCCCGTCGTTTTTCCAGACCAACCTGCTGGATTCGTTCCGTGGGCCTACACCGGCGATGAAGGCGCAGGTTGGCAAGTTGCTCGAGAGTTCACCGATTTCGGCGGCGGATATTGCCGACTACATTTATCAGCGAGTGGCCGAAGGGGAATTCATGATTTTGCCCCACGAGCAGGGACGCATGGCGTGGGCGTTGAAGCAGAAGAACCCGCAGTTGCTGTATGACGAAATGACGCTGATGGCCGACAAGATGCGCGCCAAGGCCCAGGCAACTAAAGGCTAAGTCAGGGCTGGTGCTGTCACTGTGGCGAGGGAGCTTGCTCCCGTTGGACTGCGCAGCAGTCCCACTCCTTTGAAGCAAAAGGCGGGGGCCGCTTCGCAGCCCAGCGGGAGCAAGCTCCCTCGCCACAGGTTGTTTATGGGTGCTTGTCTGTCAGCAAAATTACCGGCCTGCGTAGGCCTTGCCTGATTTAACCGCAAGCCATTGCTGCGCCAAATCCAATCGCGCATGGTCAAGGTCCTGTCACTCCAAAAGGACAACCGCCATGCTGGTCTTAAGCCGCGCTGTAGGCGAAATCATCTCCATCGGCGATGACATCGCCCTGCACATCCTCGAACTGAACGGTACTCAAGTGAAATTCGGCATCGCTGCCCCGGCGGGTGTGAATGTCCATCGGGCCGAGGTGTATCAGAAGATCCTCGAACGCCAGGCCACAGAAACCCACGCCGTACCCAACCGCTGAGCCCTGCTCAGTCAAACAGATGCTTGGGCACGTCGTGCTTGAGCATCAACTGGCATTGCTCGCTTTCAGGGTCGAACACAATCAGGGCCTGGCCCTTGGTCAAGGCGTGGCGCACGCGCAGCACACGGGTTTCCAGGGGCGTGTCGTCGCCGTTGTCGGTGCCGTCGCGGGTGACGAAGTCTTCGATGAGGCGGGTCAGGGTGTCGACTTCAAGTGCGTCGTAGGGAATCAGCATACAAGCCTCAGAGGTAGGAACCCGGCGATGCTACTGCGCCGGGGCCCCTTGTTACCAGCAGTTACCATCAGTTACCAGTAGTTGCCGGCGTCAGGACTTCTGACCGACCAGGCTGTCCACCGACGGCACGCGGGTGTCGCTCTCCATTTGCGTTTCGTGCTCAATCTGATGACTGAACCGGTCCAGCGAACCCTGGGCCGGTTGTGCGTCGCTGGCGAACACCGGCGGGCTGAGGATATAAGCGCCCAGCAGGCGGCTGAGTGCCGCCAGGCTGTCGATGTGTGTGCGCTCATAGCCATGGGTCGCATCGCAACCGAACGCCAGCAGCGCGGTGCGAATGTCGTGGCCGGCGGTGACTGCCGAGTGGGCGTCGCTGAAGTAATAACGAAACAGGTCGCGGCGCACTGGCAGGTCGTTATCCGAGGCCAGCCGCAGCAGGTGGCGGGACAGGTGATAGTCATACGGCCCGCCGGAATCCTGCATGGCCACACTCACCGCGTGTTCGCTGGAATGCTGGCCGGGCGCAACCGGGGCGATGTCGATACCGACAAATTCACTCACATCCCAGGGCAGGGCGGCGGCCGCGCCACTGCCGGTTTCTTCGGTGATGGTGAACAGCGGGTGGCAGTCGATCAATAAAGGTTCGCCGCTGTCGATAATCGCCTTGAGCGCGGCGAGCAGGGCGGCCACACCGGCCTTATCGTCCAGGTGACGGGCGCTGATATGCCCGCTTTCGGTGAACTCGGGCAGTGGGTCAAATGCCACGTAGTCACCGATACTGATGCCTAAAGAGTCGCAATCGGCACGGGTCGCGCAGTAGGCGTCCAGACGCAGTTCCACGTGGTCCCAGCTCACCGGCATTTCATCCACGGCGGTGTTGAACGCGTGCCCGGAGGCCATCAGCGGCAACACGCTGCCACGGATCACGCCGTTGTCGGTAAACAGGCTGACGCGGCTGCCTTCGGCAAAGCGGCTGGACCAGCAACCCACCGGTGCGAGCGTCAAGCGGCCGTTGTCCTTGATCGCCCGCACGGCGGCACCGATGGTGTCCAAATGTGCGGAAACCGCGCGGTCGGGGCTGTTTTTCTGGCCCTTGAGCGTGGCGCGAATGGTGCCGCGCCGGGTCATTTCAAAGGGGATGCCGAGTTCTTCCAGGCGCTCGGCGACGTAGCGCACGATGGTGTCGGTAAACCCGGTGGGGCTGGGAATGGCGAGCATTTCCAGCAGCACTTTCTGCAGGTAGTTGAGATCCGGTTCGGGGATGGTTCGGGTCATGGAAACTCCTGATGAGTTGAGGGCATCGATGGTTTCGATGAGGTGCTGAGAGGTTCATAGGCTGTGCCGGCCTCTTCGCGAGCAAGCCCGCTCCCACATTTGGAATGCGTTTCAAGTGTGGGAGCGGGCTTGCTCGCGAAAGCGCCGGTCCAGGCAATACATCACTCAAGCAGTCGGCTGACTGTGCGGAAACAACAAATCCACAAACTTCTCAGCCGTCGGTTGCGGTTCGTGATTGGCCAGCCCGGCGCGTTCGTTGGCTTCGATAAACACATACTCGGGCTGGTCGGCGGCGGGCACCATCAGGTCCAGGCCGACCATGGGAATGTCCAATGCACGGGCGGCGCGCACGGCGGCGTCCACCAGTGTCGGGTGCAGAATCGACGTGACATCTTCCAGGCACCCACCGGTATGCAGGTTGGCGGTACGGCGCACCGCCAGGGTTTGGCCGCGCGGCAGGATGCTGCTGTAGTCGTAACCGGCGGCGTGCAGGGTGCGCTGGGTTTCGGCGTCCTGCGGGATTTTGCTTTCGCCGTCGGTAGCAGCCTGACGGCGACGGCTCTGGGCTTCGATCAAGGCGCCGATGGAGTGCTGACCATCACCGGTCACCTCGGCAGGGCGCCGAATCGCAGCGGCAACCACCTCAAAGCCGATCACCAGGATGCGCAGGTCGAGGCCCTCGTGAAAGCTTTCAAGCAGCACACGGCTGTCGAACTGGCGCGCCGCCTCGATGGCTTTTTGCACCTCTTCGATAGTCTGCAGATCCACCGCCACGCCCTGGCCTTGTTCGCCATCGAGTGGCTTGACCACGATGCGCTGGTGCTCGTCGAGAAACTCCAGGTTGTCGTCGGCGCTGCCGGCCAATTGTTGCGACGGCAGTTTCAAACCTGCTGCGCTGAGCACCTTGTGGGTCAGGCTCTTGTCCTGGCACAGGGTCATGCTGATGGCGCTGGTGAGGTCGCTCAACGACTCGCGGCAACGCACGCGGCGCCCGCCATGGCTGAGGGTGAACAGGCCGGCGTCGGCGTCATCCACTTGCACATCAATGCCACGTCGATGGGCTTCTTCGACAATGATGCGCGCATACGGGTTAAAGCCTGCCTGCGGGCCGGGGCCGAGAAACAGCGGCTGGTTGATGCCGTTCTTGCGCTTGATCGCAAAGGTGGTCAGCGCGCGAAAACCGAGCTTGGCGTAGAGGCTCTTGGCCTGACGGTTATCGTGCAGCACCGACAGGTCGAGGTAGCTCAGGCCACGGCTCATGAAGTGCTCCACCAGGTGGCGCACCAGCACCTCGCCAACGCCTGGGCGCGTGCATTGCGGGTCGACCGCCAGGCACCACAGGCTGCAACCGTTTTCCGGGTCGTGGAAGGCCTTTTGATGGTTCAGGCCCATCACGCTGCCGATCACCGCGCCGCTGTCTTCATCCTCGGCCAGCCAATACACCGGGCCGCCTTGGTGGCGTGGGGTCAGGCGTTCGGCGTCGACGGGCAGCATGCCGCGGCCTTGATACAGCTGGTTGACCGCTTGCCAATCGGCTTCGCTCTGCACGCGGCGTATGCGAAAGCCACGAAACACGCGGGTGGCGGGGCGGTAATCGCTGAACCACAGGCGCAGGGTGTCGGACGGGTCGAGGAACAACTGCTGCGGGTCGATCCCGAGTATCTGCTGGGGCGCGGCCACATAAAGTGCGATATCGCGCTCGCCGGCCTGCTCGTTGAGTAACTCCTGGGCCAGACTCGCCGGGTCCGGGAAGGTATGCCCTATCAATAACCGGCCCCAGCCGCAATGCACGGCAATCGGCTCGGCGCCCAGTGGGCTGCCGTCTTCAGCCAGGCGCGCCTGCAGGCGTTCGTAGGTCGGCGCCTGGCCCTTGAGCAAGCGTTGGCTGTAAGCCGCTGCAAGAGGTTTCATCGATCAGATTCCTTGTTCGCTGAGCCACAGGTTCAGCGCCGCCAGTTGCCATAATTTGGAGCCGCGCAGCGGCGTCAGTTGGCCTTGCGGGTCGGTCAGCAGGCGGTCAAGCATGGCCGGGTTGAACAGGCCGCGATCCTGGCTCGGGTCCATCAGCAGGTCGCGCACCCAATTCAAGGTGTCGCCCTGCAAATGCTTGAGCCCCGGCACCGGGAAGTAGCCTTTCTTGCGGTCGATGACCTCACTCGGAATAACTCGGCGTGCGGCCTCTTTCAACACCTGCTTGCCGCCATCGGGCAATTTGAATTTGCCTGGTACACGGGCCGACAGTTCTACCAGGCGGTAGTCCAGGAACGGCGTGCGCGCTTCCAGGCCCCAGGCCATGGTCATGTTGTCGACGCGTTTGACCGGGTCGTCCACCAGCATCACCGTGCTGTCTAGGCGCAGGGCCTTGTCCACGGCGGCATCCGCGCCGGGCATGGCGAAATGTTCGCGCACGAAGTCACCGGCGGCGTCGTTGGCGGTCAGCCATTTTGGTGCGACGGTGGCGGCGTAGTCGTCGTAGCTGCGGTCAAAAAAAGCGTCGCGGTAGGCGGCATACGGGTCGCTGGCGCCGTCCACCTGCGGGTACCAGTGGTAGCCGGCGAACAACTCGTCGGCGCCCTGGCCGCTCTGCACCACTTTGCAATGCTTGGCCACTTCCCGCGACAGCAGGTAGAAGGCGATGCAGTCATGGCTGACCATCGGCTCGCTCATGGCGCGAAACGCTGCCGGCAGTTGCTCGATGATTTCGCTTTCGGCGATGCGCAATTGGTGATGACGGGTGCCGTAGTGCTTGGCGATCAGGTCCGAGTATTGAAACTCGTTGCCAGCCTCGCCGCCGGCATCTTCAAAGCCGATGGAGAAGGTCGACAAGTCCTGCACGCCGACTTCACGCAGCAGGCCCACGAGCATGCTCGAATCGACACCGCCGGAGAGCAGCACGCCGACATCCACGGCGGCACGTTGGCGGATCGCCACGGCTTCGCGAGTGCTATCGAGTACGCGGTCGGTCCAGTCTTCGAGGCTGAGGTTTTTTTCATCCTCATGCGGGCCATAAGACAGGGTCCACCAGGTTTTCTGCTCGGTGGTGCCGTTGGCGTCGATGCGCATCCAGCTTGCTGGCGGCAGTTTTTCGATACCCGCCAGCAAGGTGCGCGGTGCAGGCACCACGGCGTGGAAATTCAAATAATGATTAAGCGCGACCGGATCCAGGATCGGGTTGATATCGCCGCCCTTGAGCAGTGCCGGCAGCGCTGAAGCAAAACGCAGGCGCTGGCCGGTGCGCGACAGGTACAGCGGCTTCACACCCAGACGGTCACGGGCGATAAACAGGCGCTGGGCATCACGCTCCCAGATGGCAAAGGCAAACATGCCATTGAGCTTGGGCAGCAAGGCTTCGCCCCAGGCGTGATAGCCCTTGAGCAGCACTTCGGTGTCACCGCCTGAATAGAAGGCGTAGCCCAGGGCTTCCAGCTCTTGACGCAGTTCGGGGAAATTGTAGATTGCACCGTTGAACGCCAGCGACAGCCCCAGTTGGGCGTCGACCATCGGTTGGGCGGAGCCGTCCGACAGGTCCATGATCTTCAGGCGGCGGTGGCCCAGGGCAATCGGCCCTTGGGCATGAAAGCCCCAGGCGTCAGGGCCTCGCGGGGCAAGGTGATGGGTGATGCGTTCGACGGCTGCCAGGTCGGCAGGTTGATGATCAAAGCGTAACTCGCCAGCTAATCCACACATAAATTCCTTACCGGTTTTTCCGTTGGGGAGGGCAATACTCAATACGCCCGACAGGGCGCGTACCCAGAAACTGACCCAGTGCTATGCGTGGAGTTTTAGACCGATAAGTTATAAGGCAAATAGCCGCGATACTCGCAGCCGCGTCGTTTCTTCCCTCACGGTAATCAGCGTGTCGCTGGTTTTCCTCGAACCAACGCGCGCAGGGCAAACCGGTTCGGGTGGCAGGCTTCGGCCACGCTGGCCGGCACCGGCAGCGGTTCGTCATTCAGCCAGGCGGCCAATAATTCGCCGCACAGCGGCGCGGTAATCAGCCCGCGCGAGCCGTGGCCGCTGTTGATAAACAGGCCCGGCAACCACGGGCAGGGCGTATCCGGGACTTGCCGAGCGTCCTTGCCCAGTACGGCATACGCCTGTTGGAAAGCAGCGCTTTCGGCCAAGGGGCCGACGATTGGCAGGTAGTCAGTGCTGGTGCAACGAAAGGCGGCGCGGCCATGCAAGTCTTCGGCATTCAGTGAGTCAGCACCAAGACGCCGCAACAGGTCTGCGGAAATCTCCCGCAGCATCGAAAGGTTGCCCGTGTGCTCGGCGAGGGTGGGCGTGAGGTCTTCATTATTGAAATCAAAACTGGCACCCAAGGTGTGTTCGCCAAGGCGGGCCGGTGCAACATAACCTTCTGCGCACACCACGGTGGCCAATGCCGCACTCGCCGGGGTTTGCGCCAAGCGCGTGATTTGCCCGCGAATACGCTTGAGCGGCAAGCCCGCGCTGAGCGGGAAGCGCTTTATTTCGGCTGCCCCGGCCAGCACTACCACGCTGGCGCTGGCCAGCACGCGGTCGCCGTCGCGCGCTTGCCACTGCTCGTCAACGCGGTGCAGCTCAAGCGCCTCGTGGTGGGTGAGCACCTTGATCAGCGGATGTGCGGCTTGCCATTCGCACAGCGCTGGTGGATGCACCCAGCCACCCTCCGGGAAAAACAGCCCGCCTTGGGCCAGCTCGATGCCGGCCTGTTGTTGAGCCTGTTCGCGGCCCAGCAAGTGCAACAGACTCGGTGCAAAGGCCTCGGCCAGTTGCGCCTGGCGCTGGGCTTCCTTGGCGTCAAACGCCAGTTGCAGGACGCCGCAGCCGTCCCAGTCAACGCCTCGCTGCAAGTGCTCCAGCAGGCGCCGGGTATGGCCGAAACCGCTGAGTATCAGCTGCGACAGCGCAGTGCCATGCGCCGACAACTTGAGGTACAGCACGCCTTGCGGGTTGCCCGAAGCTTCCTGGGCCAAGGCGGCGTGACGCTCCAGCAGGCTGACGCGCCAGCCTCGGGCGGCGAGGCTGGCGGCGGTGGCGCAACCGGCCAGGCCGCCACCGATGACCATGGCATGGCGCTCGCCGTCGACGGCTGCCGGGCGCGCAAACCAGGGTTTGAGTGTGGCGGGCGGCAGTGTGCCCTCGGGCCAACCGAGAAACTCGCCGCGCAGGATCTCCCACTTGTGGCCAATGCCGGGCGTGCGTTTCATCTTGAAGCCGGCGGCGTTGATCAGACGCCGCACCCAGCCGGTGCTGGTGAAGGTGCTGATGGTCGAACCCGGCGCCGCCAGGCGGGCCAGTTCGGCAAACAGCTCGGCGGTCCACATATCGGGGTTTTTCGCCGGGGCGAACCCGTCGAGAAACCACGCGTCGACTTGCGCATCCAGCTGCGGCAGTTGCTCCAGCGCATCGCCGATCAACAGCGTCAGGGTCACGCGGCCGTTATCCAGCACCAGGCGCTGGAAGCCTTGATGGATCGCGATGTACTGCGCCAACAGTTGCTCGGCAAACGGTTGCAGTTCGGGCCAGAGGGCGAGGGCGCGCTGCAGGTCGGTGTGGCTCAGCGGGTACTTTTCCACGCTGACAAAATGCAGGCGAGCCCCGGCCACTGCGTGTTGTTCGAACAATTGCCAGGCGCACAGGAAATTCAGCCCTGTACCAAACCCGGTCTCACCAATCACCAGCCGCCCATTCGCCGGCAAGGCAGCGAAGCGCTCCTGCAGGCGGTTCTGTTCAAGGAACACATAACGGGTTTCTTCAAGGCCCGACTTGTCGGAAAAATACACGTCGTCGAACACCCGCGAATGCGGGCGGCCTTGGTCATCCCAGTCGAGCTGGGCGTGGGTGATGGGATTCATGGGCAACTCATAAAAGTAACAGCAGGCAAAGGCAAGGCGGCCATTCTAGCCGATCAACCGGCAATGAATTGACCCATGGCAAGCGCGGGTGGAATTTCCTCCCGCGTGTTGTTGCCCAATCCGCTAGTCTTGAGCCATCTTGAAACGGAGCTGCCCATGTTCGAATCCGCCGAAATCGGTCACGCCATCGACAAAGACACCTATGACGCCGAAGTGCCGGCCCTGCGTGAAGCCTTGCTGGAGGTGCAGTACGAGCTGCAACAGCAGAAACGCTTCCCGGTGATCATCCTGATCAACGGCATCGAGGGTGCGGGCAAGGGCGAAACCGTCAAGCTGCTCAATGAATGGATGGACCCGCGCCTGATCGAGGTGCGCACCTTCGACCAGCAGACCGACGAAGAACTGGCGCGCCCACCAGCGTGGCGCTATTGGCGCCAGCTGCCGGCCAAGGGGCGCATGGGCATCTTTTTCGGTAACTGGTACAGTCAGATGCTGCAAAGTCGCGTGCATGGCCAGATCAAGGACGCGCGCCTGGACCAGGCCATCGCCGGTGCCGAGCGCCTGGAAAAGATGCTCTGCGATGAAGGGGCGCTGATCTTCAAGTTCTGGTTTCACCTGTCGAAAAAACAGATGAAGGCACGGCTCAAGGCGCTGGCCGATGACCCGTTGCACAGCTGGCGCATCAGCCCGCTGGACTGGCAGCAGTCCGAGACCTACGACAAGTTTGTGCATTTTGGTGAGCGCATTCTGCGCCGCACCAGCCGCGACTACGCGCCGTGGCATGTAATCGAAGGCGTGGATGCGCATTACCGCAGCCTCACCGTGGGCAAGATCCTGCTCGAAAGCCTGCAAAATGCCCTGAAACTGCCCAAAGGCAAGGCCAGCGGCATGAACCCGGCGCCGTTGATCGCCTCGGTGGACAAGAAGGGCCTGCTCGACAGCCTCGACTTGACCCTGCGCCTGGACAAAGACGACTACGAAGAACAACTGATTACCGAGCAGGCGCGTTTCTCCGGCCTGATGCGCGACAAACGCATGCGCAAGCACGCACTGATCACCGTGTTTGAAGGCAACGATGCGGCAGGCAAGGGCGGGGCAATCCGCCGAGTGGCGGCGGCGCTGGATCCGCGTCAGTACCATATCGTGCCGATTGCCGCGCCGAGTGAAGACGAGCGCGCCCAGCCGTATCTGTGGCGGTTCTGGCAGAAGATTCCGGCACGCGGGATGTTCACCGTGTTCGACCGCTCGTGGTATGGCCGCGTGCTGGTAGAACGCGTCGAAGGCTTCTGCACCCCGGCGGACTGGATGCGCGCCTATGGCGAGATCAACGACTTTGAAGAGCAACTGCGCGATGCGGGCGTGATCGTGGTCAAGTTCTGGCTGGCCATCGACAAAGATACGCAGTTGGAGCGCTTCCAGGCCCGTGAGGAAATCCCCTTCAAGCGCTTCAAGATCACCGAAGACGACTGGCGCAACCGCGACAAGTGGGACGATTACCGGGCCGCCGTCGGCGATATGGTCGACCGCACCAGCACCGAGGTGTCGCCATGGACCCTGGTGGAAGCCAACGACAAGCGCTGGGCGCGGGTCAAGGTGCTGCGCACCATCAACCGCGCGCTGGAAGAGGCGTTCGACAAGACCGACAAGCACGATAAAAAGAAAAAGAAATAAAGGCGGCAGGTTTTGTGGCGAGCGAGCTTGTTGTGGCGAGCGAGCTTGCTCGCGCTGGGGCGCGAAGCGGCCCCTATTACAAACACCGCGTTCCTTCAGTTACACCGCATTCTCAGCTTTTGGGGCCGCTTCGCAGCCCAGCGCGAGCAAGCTCGCTCGCCACCCTAACTATGTTCGTCATCAGTCTCCATGCTTTTGTATATGCCAGGTGAATGATCGTCGCTGTTGGGCAGGCCCGGCTCTATGCTCGGTCCATCTCCCAACAACAAGATCGAGGTAGCCCATGCGTGAAGTAGTGATCGTCGACAGCGTGCGAACCGGCCTGGCCAAGTCCTTTCGTGGCAAGTTCAACCAGACGCGCCCGGATGACATGGCGGCCCATTGCGTCAACGCACTGCTGAGCCGCAATGGTATCGACCCGGCGACGGTCGAGGACTGCATTGTCGGCGCCGGCTCCAACGAAGGCGCCCAGGGCTACAACATCGGGCGTAACGTGGCGGTGCTCTCGCAATTGGGCACGGGCACGGCGGGCATGACCCTCAACCGTTTCTGCTCCTCGGGCTTGCAGGCGATTGCCATTGCAGCCAACCAGATTGCCTCGGGCTGCAGCGATATCATCGTCGCCGGCGGCGTCGAGTCCATCAGCCTGACCATGAAAAGCGTTAACACCGATAACCTGATCAACCCGTTACTCAAGGAGCAGGTGCCGGGTATTTACTTTCCCATGGGCCAGACGGCCGAGATCGTCGCCCGCCGTTATAACGTCAGCCGCGAAGACCAGGACCTGTATGCCCTGCAAAGCCAGCAGCGGACTGCCCAGGCCCAGGCCGACGGGTTGTTCAACGATGAAATCGTGCCGATGGCGGTCAAGTACACAGTCGAAGACAAGCACACCGGCCAGGTACAGGTGCTCGATGCAGTGGTCGACCGCGACGACTGCAACCGCCCGGAGACTACCCTGGCCAGTCTCAATGGCTTAAAGCCGGTATTTGCCGAGGACGGTTCGGTAACGGCGGGCAATTCCTCGCAGTTGTCCGATGGCGCCTCGATGACGCTGGTGATGAGCCTGGAAAAAGCCCTGCAACTGGGGCTCAAGCCCAAGGCGTTTTTCCGTGGCTTTACCGTGGCCGGTTGCGAGCCGGACGAAATGGGCATTGGCCCGGTGTTTTCAGTGCCCAAGTTGCTCAAGGCCAAGGGCTTGCAGGTGGCGGATATTGATCTGTGGGAGCTCAACGAGGCGTTTGCCTCGCAGTGCCTCTACGCCCGTAATCGCCTGGAAATCGACAATGCCAAATACAACGTCAACGGCGGTTCGATCTCGATCGGCCACCCGTTCGGCATGACCGGGTCACGTCAAGTGGGGCACCTGGTGCGTGAGCTGCAGCGGCGGAACCTGCGCTACGGCATCGTCACCATGTGCGTGGGCGGAGGTATGGGCGCCAGCGGTTTGTTTGAGGCCGTGCGCTAGTCGATCGACAATTCAATAGTGAGGGGGCGCTTGCGCCCCCTCTGCGTATCGGTTGTTCAGCAATAATAAGACGCTATTTTTAATTGGGCCATTAGTTGGTATGGCGTCCTGAATACGGTTATTTTTCAGTGCATGTAATCTTGTTCTTACAGATGCAATCTGTTCGGAATTATTCTCATTAATCTGCATGTAGTCCAATTCCTTCAGTGGTTTTCAAAGTTTTGGCAAATTGCCATGTTTTTCCTGCGAGTGCTGGTGGCTTAGGGCTACTTCGTTATGGGAAACGGACGGCTTACTTATTCAAGTGTTGAGTGGAAACTTGCCCGGCGTTGAGCGATACCCGAATTGCAATACAAAAAGTTGGAAAAGCAGTTCGGGAACAATCGACTGAATGGCGCGGGTAACACCGCTCGTTTGATCAGTCCTGCGCCTCCCATAGGTGTGGCAGGGCTCCTTTAATGACATTTGTTAAGTGGGAATTTGTGCATGAAAACCAAAATGAAAACTGCGCTGTTGGTTGTCGGTCTGCTGGCGGGTTCGGTATCCGTTGCCCAGGCGGCGGATGGTACGGTCACGTTCTTGGGGTCGGTCCATTCGGGTGCTTGCTCTATCAAGCCTGATTCTGTCGATCAGACTGTGCGTCTGGGGGCGATTGCCAAGCATCAGCTGCAGTCGGGTGGCAAGTCTGAGGCCCGTCGTGTGTTGATCGAGCTGGAAGGTTGCGACCTGTCCGGTCTCACCGATAACACCGTGACCACGACCTTCACTGGCGCACCCTCGACCGACGTTCCGGGTGCAATCGGCACGGTCGGCGGCGCAGGCGGCATTGGCATCATGATGACCCACGGTGGCGCCCCCATTGAGTTAGGCGTTCCTACCACCCCGCAAGCCATCTCCACCGGTAACAACACACTGGAGTTCGGTGCCTTTGTGCAGGGTGCCGCCACGGACCCGATCATTCCGGGCGACTTCAGCGCAGTCACCAACTTCACCTTGGCTTATCAGTAAGTTTTTCCCCCGCCACCGTGCGTGGCGGGGGACGCTGACGGGAGATCCAGGTGAATACATTCATACGTCTGGCTATCGCCTCTTCATTGACGACCTTCATCAGCCCTGGCGTTTTCGCCCAGGCGTCTTCGCAGGGTGATGGAGTTGTGCTGCTGGGGGGGCAAGTCGTTGATTCAGCCTGCGGGCTGGAACTGAGCAGTATCGACCAAACCATCGAGATGCCGCCGGAGCCGGTTGGCCGCCTGTTGCGCAATACGCGCGGAGAAGATCATCCGTTCCAACTGCGCCTGGTCAATTGCTCATTGACGCGTCCGGACCCATCGCGCCCTGGGGCAACCCTGCCCGATTGGGAGCACATGCGCGTGACATTTGACGGCCCGACCGACAGGGCCGGGCTCTCGTTTGCCGTGTCCGGCGTCTCACAGGGGGTTGCCCTGCACATTGTGGACGCTGCCGGCGAGGAGAGTATTCCGGGCCAGCGGATGGCCCCGACGCCGTTGTCGGAAGGCGATATGACACTCAACTACAGGTTTTATCTGGTCGGCAATGGATTGCCGCTGGTAGTGGGTGCCCACACCGCCGCAGTGCGGTTCAAGTTGGAATACTTTTGAATATTGACGGACAGGCGTTCATGTTGAATACAGCGAAGATCAAAAATACGCTGCGCCCAAGCCTGTTTGGCGGGTTGATGTCACTGGCAGGCACTGCAATGGGTGCCGGGGATATCGAGTTTAATACTGATGTGCTCGATCTGATTGATCGGACTAATATTGACTTGTCTCAGTTTGCGCGCAGCGGGTTTATTCTGCCGGGCACTTACACGATGGTTGTGCAGGTCAATGGCCAGCCTATTCCAGAACAATCAGTAGCGTTCTATCACCCCGATAATGACCCTAAAGGCAGCCAGGCGTGTTTATCGCGCAGTTTGGTGGAGCAGTTGGGCCTCAAAGTGTCCGATACCGACAAACTGACCTGGTGGAAGGGCGGCGAGTGCCTGGACATTCAAAGCCTGCCGGGCATGGAAGTCAGTGGCGATCTGGCCACCGCGACACTGAGCATCAACTTGCCCCAGGCTTACCTGGAATACAACGCCCTCAACTGGGACCCGCCCTCGCGCTGGGACGAAGGGGTGCCGGGGTTGCTTGTCGACTATAGCCTGACGGCGCAGTCCAACTACCAACGTGGCGATGGCAACCGCAACAACCTCAGTGGCAACGGCACCGTCGGCGCCAATGCCGGTGCCTGGCGCTTGCGGGCGGACTGGCAAGGGCGAGTCGAGCGTGGCCGGCAGGAAGCCGCCGGGCCGCAAAAACTGGAGTGGAGCCGCTACTACGCCTATCGCGCGATTCCTGCGTTGAAGGCGCGTTTGGTGGTGGGCGAAAATTACCTGTATTCGGACCTGTTCGACAGCTTCCGTTTTACCGGAGCTGCGCTCAACTCCGATGAAAGCCAGTTGCCCCCCAACCTGCGTGGCTACGCGCCGGAAGTGGTCGGGGTGGCCAAGACCAATGCCAAAGTCATCATCAGCCAACAGGGGCGTGTGCTCTACGAAACCCTGGTGGCGGCCGGCCCCTTTCGCATTCAAGACTTGAACGATGCCGTCACCGGCAAGCTGGATGTACGGGTCGAAGAGCAGGACGGTTCGGTGCACAGCTTTCAGATGGACACCGCAGGCGTTCCCTACCTCACGCGTCCGGGGCAGGTGCGTTACAAGGTGGCGACCGGGCGCCCGTCCAACCTGCAGTACGGCTCCGATGGCAACGTTTTCGGCACCGGGGAATTTTCCTGGGGGGTCAGCAACGGCTGGTCGTTGTTTGGCGGCGCCATCACCGATAACAACTATCGGGCGTTGTCCGTAGGTGCCGGTCGCGACCTGCTGGCGTTCGGCGCCGTCTCGCTGGATGTGACCCAGTCCCACGCCAATGTGTGGGACGAGACACTCTCGGGCAAATCCTATCGGCTGCAATATTCCAAGAACTTTGAAGAGTACGACAGCCAAGTGACCTTCGCCGGTTACCGGTTCTCCGAGAAGAACTTCTTGAGCATGAGCGAGTATCTGGATGCTCGGCATTACGGGTTGAACGGTGAACTTGGCGGGCGCGGCGACTACCGGGAAATGAGCGAGGGCTGGAAGCCGATTGGCGGCAGCAAGGCCCTGTATACGGTGACGGTGAACAAGCAGTTTCGTGACCTGGGCGCCACCGTTTATGCCAGCTACCACAAGCAGACGTATTGGGACCGGCCGGACACTCAGCGCTGGAACCTGTCGTTGTCGCGCTACTTCAATGTGGGCACGGTCAAGAACATGAGCCTGTCGCTGAACATGTATCGCACCCAGGAATATACCTATAACGACAACGGTATGGCGTTGACGGTCAGCCTGCCATTGGGGCGCACCGGCACACTGTCGGCGGACGCTAACAGGGCCGCCGGCAAAAACAGCTTTACAACGCGCTACAGCGATCGCATCGACGAACGCAACAGTTACCAGCTCAGTGCCGGCAACTCATCCGCCAGTGGTTACTTGAGCCATCGCGGCGACCAGGCCGACATTGACCTGAGCGCCAGTACTCAAGAGGGCGGCTACAACAGCCTCGGCGTATCGGCGCGTGGCGGTGGCACGCTCACGCCTTACGGCGCGGCATTGCACCGTACCACCAGTACCGGCGGCACACGCCTGATGATCGACACCGGCGGTGTGCCCGATGTGCCGGTGCGCGGTTACGGCTCGCCGACTCGCAGTAACGCATTCGGCAAGGCGGTCATTTCCGATATCAGCAGCTACCAGCGCACGGCGGCCAGTGTCGATCTGGAGAACTTGCCGAGCACGGTGGAAGCCACTCAATCGGTCACCCAATTGACGCTCACCGAAGGGGCTATCGGTTATCGCTCGCTGGATGTGATTGCCGGTGAAAAAGCCATGGCCGTTCTGCGCCTGCCGGATGGCAGCTTGCCGCCTTTCGGCGCGACGGTGAAGAACCTCAAACAACAGGACACCGGGATTGTGAATGACGGCGGCAACGTCTACTTAAGCGGCATTCAGGCCGGTGAGCAGATGGTCGTCAGTTGGGGCGGGAACGAGCAATGCGTTGTCACGCTCCCCACCCAGTTGCCCGCGGATGGCTTGACCGATGCCCTGCAGTTGCACTGCCAGCGTGTCGCCACTGGCCCATCCTCGCCCGCGCCGGCCGCGCTGACCGGCAAGCCCATCGATACGGAGAATACAAGCTCATGATGCTTAATACGCGCTTCACCCCCCATGCCTTTGTGCTGCTGGCCCTGGGCCTGGGCCTGAGCCAGAGTGCCAACGCTGCGGTAGGCCTGGACCGTACCCGTGTGATTTTCGATGGCGGCAAAGAGGCCACCAGCGTGAGCATCACCAACAACAATACTCAGCTGCCCTACCTGGCCCAGGGCTGGATCGAGGATGAGTCGGGCAAGAAAATCACCTCGCCCTTGATCGTGCTGCCGCCGGTTCAACGTTTGGAGCCTGGCAAACAAAGCCAGGTGAAAGTCCAGGCGTTGCCGGCAGCCAAGTCGTTGCCGCAAGACCGCGAGACGGTCTACTACTTCAACCTGAGGGAGATCCCGCCGCGCAGTGATAAATCCAACACGCTGCAAATTGCTTTGCAGACCCGTATCAAATTGTTCTACCGGCCGGATGCCATCGCGCCGAGTCAGCAAGACCTCTCCAACCCTTGGCAGCAGAAACTGACCCTGACTCGCGAAGGTGACCAATACCGGGTCAATAACCCGACGCCTTACTACGTGACCCTGGTGGATGCGCGTGCCAGCAAAGACGGCAAAACCGTGCCGGGCTTCGCGCCGGTGATGGTCCCGCCCAAGGGCGCATTGACCTTGGGCCCCACCGCCAGTGCGCTGGGCACGAGCCCTTACCTGGCCTATGTGAATGATTACGGTGGTCGTCCGCTCCTGGCCTTCAACTGCACTGGCGACACGTGCAGCGTGAACGTGCAGGCCTCATCGCCTGGTCAGTAATGCCGGCTGCTGGAGAACGTTATGAAGTCGCAACATATCAAGGTCTTGGGCGGCCTGCTTTGGGTCTTGGCGGCCGGGGCACATGCCGCCGAGGATGACGAGGATATCGAAGGCATGAGTGGGTTGCTCAATGTGCTCGGTTCCATGCATGAATCGCCGTGCAGCCTGGAGATGAACTCGCTGCATCAGACGGTGGACCTGGAGGCGGTGTCGACCAGCCAGTTGCAGCGGCCCGGCGACCAGGCGACCGCCAAAGCGTTTCAACTGCGCTTTACCGATTGCCAGCGCACCGCCGGTCGCGTGCGCAGTGAGCGCACGGGCAACCTGGCGTGGAGTGCTTACCAGCCGGTGCTGTCGGTGGCGTTTGACGCGCCGGCCGATGCCGATGACCCACGGCTGGTCAAAGTGCAAGGCGTTACCGGGATGGGCCTGCAGCTGACCGATGCCCTGGGCCGCGATGTGCAGTTGGGCTCAAGGGGCGAACCGTTGTTTCTGCCGGTGGGGCGCAACATCCAGACGTGGAAGGTCCGGCCCACACGTACTTCCGCGCCGTTGACCAGTGGGGCATTCAGGGCCGTGGTGGAATTCAGGCTCAATTATGAGTAAGGACGCAACGATGGCTAAATCAATCGGCTTGATCGCCGCCGGCCTGCTATTGGCGCTCAGCCAAGGCCTGCAGGCGGAAACCAGCCTGACCATTCGCGCGGTCATCATCGCGCCGCCGCCGTGCGTGATTAACAGCGGCAATACACTGGACGTGCCGTTTGGCAATGACCTGCAGACCTCACGCGTGGACGGCGTTAATTACCGTCGCGATGTGCCGTACACCGTCACCTGTGATGCTCCTTACAGCAACGCGTTGACGCTGGCACTCAACGGCACCGGCGCTGCGTTCGACAGCCGCGTGCTCGCCACCCGCAAGGCCGACCTAGGGGTCAAGCTGTTCGTCAATGGTGCTGACTGGCCGCTGAACACTGCGGTGAATTTTACCTACCCCAATTTCCCTGCGGTGCAGGCGGTGCCGGTCAAACGCGCGGGCAGCCAACTGACCGGCGGGGCGTTCGATGCCGTTGCAACCCTGGTGGTCGATTACCAATGACGCCCACCTACACAAAGAGGAACGACCCATGAAGGTTTGGCAACAGCGAGCGTTGCTCGCCCTGTGCGCCATCGGCCTGTGCAGCGGCGCGTCGGCCAACGTGCGGTTCAGCGGCACACTGAATGAACCGCCGCCCTGCACCATAGACACCGGCAACACGATTGAAGTCGATTTCGGCGATGTCGGGGTCAAGCGCGTCGATGGCGTGAAATACCGCAGGGGCGTCGGCTACACCATTAACTGTGGCACCGACACGCTGCCCTGGGAGTTGAAGTTGAGCGTCAACGGCACGCCCACGGCGTTTGACGGCTCGGCGGTGCAGACCAGCGTGCCGGCGCTGGGCATTCGGATCTTTCAGAACAATCTGCCATTTGCGCTCAATACGCCGTTGGAGATCACCCTCTCGTCGCCGCCCACACTGGAAGTGGTGCCTGTGCAGCAACCGGGTGCAATCCTTGCGCCCGCGCGGTTTACGGCGGTGGCCACGTTGTTGGCTGAATACCAGTAGGAGCTGAGTCGATGCGATATCAAATTGTGCACAAGGGCGCGCTGGCAGTGCTGCTTAGCTTCGGGTTGATCCCCAAGGGGCACGCGGCGGACAACCTGAGTTTCAAGGGCAACCTGGTTGAAGAGGCTTGCACCATCCGCCCCGGCGACGAGGCCATTACCCTGGAACTCTGGGACCTGACCAGCAAGTACCTGTATTTGAACACGCGCTCGGTGGGTAAACGTTTCCAGCTGCACCTGGAGGAGTGTGACACCACGATCGGCGACTCGGTGACCATCACCTTCGGCGGCGTGGAAAACGCAGAACTTCCCGGCTTGCTCGCGCTTGATGGCGGCAGTGGGGCGTCAGGCATCGGGGTCGGCATTGAGACGCTGAGCGACAAGCCGTTGCCTTTGAATGCCGTCAGCGACAAACAGGTGCTCAGCGATGGCAACAATGTGATCGAGCTCAAGGCCTATGTACAAGGCGAGCCGAAGGCCCTGCTGGATCAAACCATCGGGCACGGTGCTTACACGGTGACCTCCACTTTTACGTTGGACTACCCATAGGCTGCGCATGGGTAGGGCAGAGCAACGAGAGATCAAAATGAAACGACTAGATGGAGTCTGCGCGCTTCTCGTCTTGATGGGTTTTACCGCGACCGCACAGGCTGTTGACTGCCGGGTCAATGGTGGACCTTGGCAAACGGGCAATCCTAACTTACAGGTACCCGTTACTGTGCGTTTGGCCTCGGATCGTACGAGGATCTTGTTGGAGGGGGCACGACTTGAATGTCGATTTTCTCCAGGATCGCAGAGCCCATCGTGGTTTGCCGATTACTGGGCGACTGGCAATCTATCGGGAAGCGGTTGGACTCCCGGCGCAAAATTCATCGGGGAAAGGACCGGTTTGCGAATAAACGGAGCGTTTTACAACACACCTGTCCCCAATGACGTGCGGGCAGCCACGATGCCTGACGACCTGAGAGGGTATCCCATCGATATCACCCCCTTTATTCTGATGCGCAACGATCCGTCTAATCCGATCAGTGTTCGAATAGGGGATAACCTCGGTCTATTGCGTCTCACCAGTACAAACAATCACGATTCTTCTCGGCCGCAACTCAGTGTCCTGTACAGCGCTGCAAACAACTTCGACGTCTCTCCATCAACCTGCACGATCAACAATAACAACCCTATCGAAATCAACTTCGGCACCGTCCATCAAAGAGCAATCGGCACCGACCCACTGACCTCCACTATTGTCAGCAACCGCAGGCTTACCTATTCCTGCCCGGACGGCGGGATCAACACACCGATCACCATCACCTACAAGGGCACGCGCTCCTCGTTCGACTCACGGCTGTTGATCATGAACAACCCCGATGTCGGCACGGCGATGGTGCGCGGCGGTGTGGCGGTGCCGGTAAACGGCTCATTCCTCACCCGTATCACCAACAGTGTGGGCGGCGACGATGTGACGTTTTCGCTGGTGCGCCGCAATGGTTCGCTGCCGACCCCCGGCAGCATCAGCGGCAGCGGTGTACTGGTGATGGGCGTGCCCTGACACCTGTGCAAGGCTAAGGCCGATAGCCGAAAGCGCACCGCGCCAAACGACCCAACCGTTTAGAAAAACCACAAGAGATCAAGATGAAACGATGCTATGGAGCCGCAGTGCTTTTTGCTCTGGCGGGTATTACGACGACCGCGCACGCCGTGGACTGTCGTGTTAATGGCGGGCCCTGGCAGAATGGCAACCCCAATCTGCAAGTGCCCGTTACTGTAACTCTGGCTGCAGACCGCAGCAGGATCATGTTGGAAGGGGCAAGGCTGGAATGTCGATTTACCTTTAGCGGGGGGCCGGCTTGGCATACGGACTTTTGGGCAACCGGCAGTGCAGCAGGCACCGCCTGGACACCCGGTCCAAAATTTGCTGGCGAAGGCACTGGTCTACGCGTCAACGGGTCTTTTTTGAATACGCCGGTGCCCAGTGGTGTCGGGATAGTCAACATCCCCAACAATGGCGTGTTTTACCCGATCAATGTCACCCCCTATATTCTGCTGCGTAACTATCCGTCCAATCCGTTCGATGTGCGCATCGGCGATAATCTCGGACTTTTACGCCTCACGAGCTCGAACAATTACGACGGCACCCGACCGCAACTCACGGTCACCTACACGGCCGCCAACAACTTCACCGTCTCCCCATCCACCTGCACGATCAACAATAACAACCCGATAGAAATCAACTTCGGCACCGTCCACCAGCGCGCAATCGGCACCGACCCACTGACCTCCACCATCGTCAGCAACCGCAGGCTCACTTACTCCTGCCCGGACGGCGGAATCAACACACCGATCACCATTACCTACAAAGGTACTCGCACCGCGTTCGACTCACGCCTGCTGATCATGAGCAATCCCGACGTGGGCACGGCCATGGTGCGCGCGGGCACTGCGGTGCCGGTAAACGGCTCATTCCTCACCCGTATCACCAACAGTGTGGGCGGCGACGATGTGACGTTTTCGCTGGTGCGCCGCAATGGCTCGCTGCCAACCGCCGGCAGCGTAACCGGCAGCGGTGTGCTGGTGATGGGGGTGCCCTGACACACAAATGATCGATACCCAAAGCACAGTGCATCGCCCTAGAATGCCCGCTCCTCCACCTCTGGTTTTTTGGGGCACACATGCACATTTCTTCGGGCCGCTGGGTCTACGGTTTTCTCCTGACCCTGCTGACCGCGCTGCTCTGGGGCATTCTGCCGATCAAGCTCAAGCAAGTGTTGCAGGTGATGGACCCGGTCACCGTCACCTGGTTTCGCCTGGTGGTGGCCGGCAGTTGCCTGTTTATCTACCTGGCACTGACTCAACGTTTGCCCAGCCGCAAGGTCCTTGGGCCCAAGGGCGGCTGGCTGGTGGCGATGGCTGTGTGTGGGCTGGTGGGCAACTACGTGTTGTACCTGGTGGGCCTGAAAATGCTCAGCCCCGGCACCGCGCAATTGGTGGTGCAGATGGGGCCGATCTTTTTGATGATCGCCAGTGTGTTCGTGTTCAAGGAGCGCTTCAGCCTGGGGCAGGGCATGGGGCTGGTGGTGCTGATCCTGGGCTTTGGTCTGTTCTTCAACCAGCGCCTGGCTGAGCTGCTGACCTCCATGGGCACGTACACGGCGGGCGTGTTGACGATCCTGCTGGCTACCACCATCTGGGTGTTCTACGCCCTGGGCCAAAAGCAATTGCTGACCGTGTGGAATTCGTTGCAGGTGATGATGGTGATCTATCTCTCGTGCGCACTGTTGCTCACGCCGTGGGCGCATCCGCTGGAGGCGTTGCAATTGAGTCCGCTGCAAGGCTGGTTGCTGCTCGCGTGCTGTATGAACACGCTGGTGGCCTATGGTGCATTTGCCGAAGCGCTGGCGCATTGGGAGGCGTCGCGCGTCAGTGCGACCCTGGCGTTGACGCCGTTGGTGACCTTTGTCGCGGTGGCTTTGGCGGCCTGGCTGTGGCCGGACTATGTGCAAGCGGAGCAGATCAATACCCTGGGCTACGTCGGCGCGTTGGTGGTGGTGCTCGGTTCAGCCACGGTAGCACTGGCGCCATCGCTGTTCGCCGGGCTCAAGGCCCGGCGGCTGCGTTTGGCGTCTTAATACCCTTTAAGGACGAACACGCCCAGTGTGGCGAGCAGGCTTGCCCTGCGTTGGGCTGCGCAGCGGCCCCAAAACCCGCCGATGAGGTCTGCCTGGAAGAACGCGTTGCCTGGATCAGGGCTGCTCCGCAGCCCAACGCAGGGCAAGCCTGCTCGCCACAGAACCGCGTTCACCACAGGATTAGATCGTTCCCACGCTCCGCGTGGGCATGCAGCCCCGGACGCTCTGCGTCCCGCAGGCCACGGCTACCTTGAAGGCGACGCAGAGCGTCACTGGATGCATTCCCACGCGGAGCGTGGGAACGATCAAGAGCCTGCTTGCCACAGAACCGCGCTCACCACAGGATGCTTTTTCGCCAGTTCTCCTAGTGCCCGGCTTCCAACATGTTTTCCGGGCGCACCCACTGGTCGAACTCTTCATCAGTCAGGTAGCCCAGGTCCAGCGCCGCCTGGCGTAGCGTCAGGCCTTCGGCGTAGGCCTTCTTGGCGATCTGCGCCGCTTTGTCGTAGCCGATATGCGGGTTGAGCGCCGTGACCAGCATCAAGCCGCGTTCCAGGTGCTCGGCCATTTGCCCGGCATCCGGCTCAAGCCCTGCGATGCAGTGTTCCTGGAAGTTGTTGCAGCCATCGGCCAGCAGGCGGATCGATTCGAGCAGGTTGTGGATGATCACCGGCTTGTACACGTTCAGTTGCAGATGACCCTGGCTGGCGGCAATACCGATGGTCACGTCGTTGCCCAGTACCTGGCAGGCCAGCATCGACAGTGCTTCGCACTGGGTCGGGTTGACCTTGCCGGGCATGATCGAGCTGCCGGGCTCGTTGGCCGGCAGCTTGACCTCGGCCAGGCCTGCGCGTGGGCCAGAACCCAACAGGCGCAGATCGTTGGCGAGCTTCATCAGCGCCACCGCCAGGGTTTTCAGCGCGCCATGCAAGGTCACCAGCGGTTCGTGGCCGGAGAGGGCAGCGAATTTGTTGGGCGCGGTGACGAATGGCAAGCCGGACAAGGCCGCCAGCTCGGAGGCAATCGCCTCGCCAAAGCCATGTGGCGAATTGAGCCCGGTGCCCACGGCGGTGCCGCCCTGGGCCAGTTCGCACACGGCGGGCAGGGCGCTGCGGATGGCGCGCTCGGCGTAATCGATTTGTGCGATAAACGCCGAAACTTCCTGGCCGAAGGTGATCGGCGTGGCGTCCATCATATGGGTGCGGCCGGTCTTGACCAGCTTCATATGGCGGGCGGCCAGCTCGGCCAAGCCGCCGGAAAGCGTGGCGAGCGCCGGCAACAGGCGTTGATGAACCGCCTGCACCGCCGCAATGCTCATGGCCGTGGGAAAGCAGTCGTTGGAGCTTTGCGAGCGGTTCACATGGTCATTGGGGTGCACCGGGCTTTTGCCGCCACGGGCCTTGCCCGACAGCTCGTTGGCGCGGCCGGCGATCACTTCATTGGCGTTCATATTGCTTTGGGTGCCGCTGCCGGTCTGCCATACCACCAGCGGGAACTGGTCGTCGTGCTGGCCATCGAGCACTTCATCGGCGGCCTGTTCGATCAGGCGGGCGATGTCGGCGGGCAGGTCGCCGTTGCGGTCGTTGACCCGTGCTGCGGCTTTCTTGATCAGGGCCAGGGCATGCAGTACCGCCAGGGGCATGCGTTGCTCGCCGATGGCGAAGTTCACCAGCGAGCGTTGGGTCTGGGCGCCCCAGTAAGCGTCATCCGGGACGCTGACTTCTCCCAGGCTGTCGGTTTCAATACGGCTCATCGGGCACACTCCTTCAGGTTCGTTTGCGCAGTTTAGGCTGTGATCGGTCTTGGGGGTTCCCTAAAAGACTTTTCATCGGATTAATCCACCACGAATGCAGGCGCAAAGAGCGCTGGGGTTGAGACATGGCGTTTTTTAGGCGCAGAATGGTCGCCCTTGGGGTCTTACCTCGCCTGCTAGAAAGGAAACTCGATGACTCGTCTTCGTGCCATCTGTACCGCGGTTGCTCTGGTTTGCGCCAGCGGCCAGGTTTTTGCCGATACCGCCAGCCATAACGCCAGTGCCGAAGCCTTCCTTACCCTGGCCCACGCTGACAAGCTGGGTACCCCGGTGTACATGCAAGTGCAGCAAATGTTTGCCCAGCGTTTCGAACAGACCAAGGCGCCTGCCGCCAAGCAGTCCGTACTGGACAGCTACCAGGCCAAGGCCAACGCCGCGCTGGACCAAGCCATCGGCTGGCCGAAGCTGAAGCCGGACATGGTCAAGCTCTACACCACCAATTTCAGCGAATCCGAACTCAAGGATCTGGTAGCCTTCTACCAGTCGCCACTGGGCAAGAAAGTCCTGGAAAAAATGCCGCAACTGACCCAGCAATCGGCCCAGATGACCCAGGCCAAGCTGGAAAGCGCCGTGCCGGTGGTGAACAAGCTGCTCGAAGACATGACCAACGAGCTCGCGCCAAAAGCCGCCGCACCGGCCAAGAAGAAGTAAGCAGGAATGACCATGCAACAGCGTATCGAAACGGCGCTTGCCGCCCTGAGCCCGCAACACTTGAGCGTGCTGGATGAAAGCCATATGCACAGCCGTGGGTTGCAGACCCACTTCAAGGCCGTGCTGGTCAGCCCGCAGTTCGAGGGGCTTAACCGCGTCAAGCGCCACCAGACGGTCTACGCCACCCTGGGTGACCTGATGAGCGAATTTCATGCGTTGGCGCTGCATACCTACACGCCCGAAGAATGGGCGAAAATCGACGCAGCCCCGGCCTCGCCGACCTGCGCCGGCGGGCACTGACACTGTGGCGCATTGGCGTTATGTGGCGAGGGAGCTTGCTCCCGTTGGGCTGCGCAGCAGCCCTGATGCCCATCACTGCGATCTTTGTGAAAGGTCACAATCGCCTTATCGGGGCCGCTCCGCAGCCCAGCGGGAGCAAGCTCCCTCGCCACAGTAAAGAGGCGGCCCATAAACGTCGCCAATTTTGTTAGAATCCGCAACGCGCCGCTTAGCCGGCGCGTTTTTTTTGCATCCGGTTCACCCCTTACGAGGGTAGCCACCTGGAGAGAACACCCATGACTCAACCCATCGTCGTGGCGGCACTGTATAAGTTCGTCACCCTCGAAGACTATGTCGCCCTGCGCGAGCCACTGCTGCAGGCAATGGTCGACAACGGCATCAAAGGCACCTTGCTGATCGCCGAAGAAGGCATCAACGGCACCGTTTCGGGCAGCCGCGAAGGCATTGATGGCCTGATGGCCTGGCTCAAGAACGACCCACGCATGGACGACATCGACCACAAAGAGTCGTACTGCGACGACCAGCCGTTCTACCGCACCAAGGTCAAGCTCAAGAAAGAGATCGTGACCCTGGGCGTCGAAGGCGTCGACCCGAACAAAAAAGTCGGCACCTACGTCGAGCCGCAGGACTGGAACGCACTGATCAATGACCCTGAGGTGCTATTGATCGACACGCGTAATGACTACGAAGTGTCGATCGGCACCTTTGAAGGCGCAATCGACCCGAAAACCACCAGTTTTCGCGAATTTCCCGACTACATCAAAGCCAACTTCGACCCGGCCAAGCACAAGAAGGTCGCCATGTTCTGCACCGGCGGCATTCGCTGTGAAAAGGCTTCCAGCTATATGCTCAGCGAAGGTTTCGATGAGGTCTACCACCTCAAAGGCGGCATCCTGAAGTACCTCGAAGAAGTGCCGCAGGCAGAAACCAAATGGCAGGGCGACTGTTTTGTGTTCGACAATCGCGTGACCGTGCGCCACGACCTGAGCGAAGGCGACTACGATCAATGTCATGCCTGTCGCACGCCGGTCAGCGTAGAAGACCGCGCGTCCGAGCACTATGTGGCTGGCATCAGTTGCCCGCATTGCTGGGATAAGCTGCCGGAGAAGACCCGTCGCAGTGCCATCGACCGGCAAAAGCAGATCGAGCTGGCCAAGGCCCGCAACATGCCGCACCCGATTGGCTTCAACTACAAGCAAACCCCTTCCGAGGCCTGACCCATGCCCGCGCGCCTGCTCTATGTGATGGACCCGATGTGTTCCTGGTGCTGGGGCTTTGCCCCGGTGGCGCAGGCGCTGGTTGAGCAGGCCCAGGCGGCCGGCGTGGACGTGCACCTGGTGGTGGGCGGTTTGCGCACCGGCAGCGGCGCTGCGCTGGAGCCGACCACGCGGCGCTATATCCTTGAGCACTGGCAGGCCGTCACCGACGCCACCGGCCAGCCGTTCAAGCGCGAAGGTGCATTGCCCGACGGTTTTGTCTATGACACCGAGCCTGCATGCCGCGCCATCGTCACCGCGCGCAGCCTGGCGCCGGATTGCGCCTGGACCCTGCTGGGGCTGATCCAGCGTGCGTTTTATGTCGAAGGCCGCGATGTGACCCTCGCCAGCGTGCTGGTGGAACTGGCCGAGCAGGCGGGTATTCCGCGTATCGAGTTTGCCGGTGCATTCGACCGTGCCGAGCAACATGCAGCAACGGCCGCCGACTTTACCTGGGTGCAGGACCTGGGCATTGCCGGTTTCCCGACGTTGCTGGCCGAGCGCAATGGCCAGCTGGCGTTGCTGACCAACGGCTATCAGCCGTTGTCCGAGCTGTCGCCTTTGCTCGCCCGATGGCTGGAGCGAGCCACCTGTGCAGGATGAGTCCAAACGCATCGACCGACTGACCTGGGCGGAAATTCGCCGCCTGGCCCTGCGTCACAAGAAATCCCTGTGGATCGCCAATGGCGTTGCCGTACTGGCGACCCTGTGCAGCGTGCCTATACCTTTGCTGTTGCCGTTGCTGGTGGACGAAGTGCTGCTTGGCCACGGCGATGCCGCGCTCAAGGTGATGAACCACGCGTTGCCACTGGGGTGGCAGAAGGCGGTCGGTTATATTGGCCTGATGCTGTTGGTGACCTTGTGCCTGCGCTGCGGCGCGCTGGTGTTCAACGTGGTGCAGGCGCGGCTGTTTGCGCGGCTGGCCAAGGATATTGTGTACCGCATCCGCGTGCGCCTGATCGAACGGCTCAAACGGATCTCCCTGGGCGAATACGAAAGCCTGGGCAGTGGCACGGTGACCACGCATCTGGTCACCGACCTGGATACGCTGGACAAGTTTGTCGGCGAAACCCTCAGCCGCTTTCTGGTAGCGATGCTCACGCTGGTCGGCACCTCGGCGATTCTGGTGTGGATGCATTGGCAACTGGCGTTGTTGATCCTGCTGTTCAACCCATTAGTGATCTACGCCACGGTGCAGTTGGGCAAGCGCGTCAAACACCTGAAGAAGCTGGAGAACGACAGCACCTCGCGCTTCACCCAGGCGCTGACCGAAACCCTGGACGCCATCCAGGAAGTGCGCGCCGGCAACCGTCAGGGCTTTTTCCTTGGGCGCCTGGGCCAGCGCGCCCAGGAAGTGCGCGACTACGCGATCCACTCGCAATGGAAAACCGACGCCTCCAGCCGCGCCAGCGGCTTGTTGTTCCAGTTCGGCATTGACATCTTTCGCGCAGCGGCGATGCTCACCGTGTTGTTTTCCGACCTGTCCATCGGCCAGATGCTCGCAGTGTTCAGCTACCTGTGGTTCATGATCGGCCCGGTGGAGCAACTGCTCAACCTGCAATATGCCTACTACGCGGCAGGGGGTGCGCTCACGCGTATCAACGAGCTGCTGGCACGCGCCGACGAGCCGCAATATGCCGGCGGCGAAGACCCGTTCACCGGGCGTGAAACCGTCGGCATCGAGGTGCGTGGCCTTAACTTCGGCTATGGCGAAGAGTTGGTGCTCGACCAACTGAACCTGGCCATCGCACCGGGCGAGAAGGTCGCGATTGTCGGCGCCAGCGGCGGCGGCAAAAGCACCTTGGTGCAACTGCTGCTCGGGCTGTATACGCCACAGGCCGGCAGTATTCGTTTTGGCGGTGCCACCCAGCAGGAAATCGGCCTGGCGACCATTCGCGAGAACGTCGCGGTGGTGCTGCAACACCCGGCTCTGTTCAACGACACCGTGCGCGCCAACCTGACCATGGGCCGCGCCCGCAGTGACCAAGCCTGTTGGCAGGCACTGGAAATCGCTCAGTTGGATGCTACCGTCAAGGCACTGCCGTTGGGCCTGGACAGTGTGGTAGGGCGCTCGGGTGTGCGTTTTTCCGGCGGGCAGCGCCAACGCCTGGCCATCGCGCGCATGGTGCTGGCCGAGCCGAAAGTGGTGATTTTGGACGAAGCCACCTCCGCCCTGGACGCCGCTACCGAGTACAACCTGCACCAGGCGCTGGCGCGGTTTCTCAGTGGGCGTACTACACTGATCATCGCCCACAGGCTTTCTGCAGTGAAACAGGCAGACCGGGTACTGGTGTTTGATGGTGGGCATATCGCCGAAGATGGCGACCATCAGCAGTTGATTGCCGATGGAGGGTTGTACGCCAAGCTCTATGGGCATCTGCAACAAGTGCGTTGATTTAGCTGAGCTATCGAGAGCGGATTTTCGCGTGCGTATCAAGCAGTGCATGTGCAAGGGACCTCATGAAGCAAAAGCGTACTCTCGGAGTGACGTTAAGCAGGCCGCGGTTGCTGGGCATTGTCTGGCCTTTTATCGCCGTCGTGCTGTTCCAGGCATTGCTGGGCTGCGTCAGTCTTTACATGCTGTCGGCGGTGCGCGGCTACGTGGCAGGCGAGAGCTTGTGGTCCAAGGGCCAGAAAGACGCCATCTACTACCTGACCCTGTACGCCGATAACCGCGACGAAACGACCTTCCTCAAATACCAGCAAGCCATCGCCGTGCCCCAGGGCGGCCATGAGTTGCGGGTAGCGCTGGACCATCCCGCGCCTGACCTTGCGGCCGCGCGCCTGGGCATCCTCAAGGGCGGCAACCACCCCGATGACGTGTCCAGCCTGATCTGGCTGTACCTCAACTTTCGTCATTTCAGCTACTTGGAAAAAGCCATCGAGTTGTGGACCGTGGGCGATGGTTACCTGGTGCAACTCGATGACCTGGCCCAGGCGATGCACCGGGCCATCCGCAGCAATCAGGTCAGCCCTGGCGACATTGCTGACTGGAAGACGCGCATCATCGCCATCAACGACGGCGTCACGCCAGCCGCTAAAGCGTTCAGCGATGCCTTGGGCGAAGGCTCGCGGATGATCCTGCGCCTGTTGCTGATCACCAACCTGGCCACTGCGCTGGGTTTGATCGTGCTGGCGCTGATGCGTACCCACAAGCTGCTGACCCAGCGCCACGCCTTCGCCACCGCGTTGCAAGCCGAGAAGGAGCGGGCGCAGATCACCCTGGAGTCGATTGGTGACGGGGTGATCACCACGGATGTCGACGGCGCCATTGCCTACATGAACCCGGCCGCCGAGGCGCTGACCCACTGGAAGACCGCCCAGGCCCAGGGATTGCCGCTGGCGGCTCTATTCAACCTGCTGGATGAGAATGCCGAGCCCGATGGCTTCGCCCTGATCGAGCACATCATCAAGGGCGAACTCAGTGGCGGCAGCGAGCATTCCAAGCTGATCCAGCGCGTGGACGGCAGCACGGTGTCAGTCACGCTGGTAGGTGCGCCAATCCGCAGTGCCGGCAAGGTCAGCGGCGCGGTGCTGGTGTTGCACGACATGACCCAGGAGCGCCAGTACATCGCCAACCTGTCGTGGCAGGCGACGCACGATGCCTTGACGGGCCTGGCTAACCGCCGCGAGTTCGAGTTCCGGCTGGAGCAGGTGCTGCAACAGGTAGCGCGCCAGCAGAGCGGGCGGCATGCCTTGATGTTCCTCGATCTCGACCAGTTCAAACTGGTCAACGACACCTGCGGGCATGCGGCGGGCGATGAATTGCTGCGGCATATCTGCGCGTTGTTGCAATCGGACCTGCGCGAAGGCGACACCCTGGCGCGCCTGGGCGGCGATGAGTTCGGCATCCTGTTGGAGAACTGCCCGGCAGCGGTGGCGGAAAAGATCGCCGAAAGCCTGCGCCATACCGTGCAAAGCCTGCACTTTGTGTGGAAGGGCCGGCCGTTCATGACCACCGTGAGCATTGGCCTGGTGCATATCTCGCAATCGCCGACCACCCTGGAAACCTCGCTGCGCGCCGCCGATATGGCCTGCTATATGGCCAAGGAAAAGGGCCGCAACCGGGTGCAGGTCTACCACGCCGATGACTCGGAATTGTCCCTGCGCTTTGGCGAAATGGCCTGGGTGCAGCGCCTGCACATGGCCTTGGAGGAAGATCGTTTTTGCCTCTACTCCCAGGAAATCTCACCACTGGGCCACACCGATGGCGGCAATGGCCATATTGAGATCCTTTTGCGCCTGCACGACGAGGCGGGCCGGATCATCCTGCCGGACAGTTTTATTCCGGCTGCCGAACGTTACGGTCTGATGACTTCGCTGGATCGTTGGGTGGTGGAAAACGTATTTAAGATTATCGCCGGTTGTATGCGAGAGCGTGCGGGCCGTCCTATGGCCATGTGTGCGATTAATCTGTCAGGCATAACTATCGGGGATGATGATTTTCTCGGATTTTTACGTGAGAAATTCGAGGCTTACAGCATTCCGCCGGAAATGATTTGTTTTGAAATAACAGAGACCAGTGCTATTGCCAATTTGGGTAGTGCAATCCGTTTTATTAATGAACTCAAGGCCTTAGGTTGCCATTTTTCACTCGACGACTTTTGTGCCGGAATGTCCTCGTTCGCCTATCTTAAACATTTGCCTGTAGACTTCCTGAAGATCGACGGAAGTTTCGTAAAGGATATGCTGGACGACCCGATTAACCGTGCCATGGTCGAAGTGATCAACCACATCGGCCATGTCATGGGTAAGCGCACAATTGCCGAATTTGTTGAAACACCGCTGATCGAACAGGCTTTACTTGAGATCGGTGTGGATTATGCTCAGGGATACCTGATCGAACGTCCGCAATTGTTTACCTTTGATAGTCTGCAGTGCCGACCCGTGCGGCCGCAGCCACTGTTATTCAAGGCGCCGGGCACATTCCGCTGAAGCATCCGACGGTCTGTACAATCACATTAGAAAAGGAGCCCTACAGTGATCGACACCTTCAATCGAACCGGCCCGCTTATGGAAGCCTCGAGTTACCCAGCCTGGGCGCAACAATTGATCCTGGACTGTAGCGAGAGCAAGCGCCGCGTTGTCGAACACGAACTGTACCAGCGCATGCGTGACAACACGCTCAGCGCCAAGACCATGCGCCACTACCTTATCGGTGGCTGGCCAGTGGTTGAACAGTTTGCCTTGTACATGGCACAGAACCTCACCAAGACCAAGTTTGCCCGTCATCCTGGGGAGGATATGGCGCGCCGGTGGCTGATGCGCAATATTCGCGTGGAACTCAACCACGCCGACTATTGGGTGCACTGGGCGCGTGCCCACGGGGTAAGCCTGGAAGAGTTGCAAGCGCAGAACGTACCACCGGAATTGCACGCACTGAGTCACTGGTGCTGGCACACCAGCTCGGCCGATTCGTTGATCGTGGCGATTGCCGCGACCAACTACGCAATCGAGGGGGCGACTGGTGAGTGGTCCGCCGTGGTGTGCTCGACCGGTGTGTATGCGGCCGCCTTCCCTGAAGAAGACCGCAAGCGCGCCATGAAGTGGTTGAAGATGCACGCGCAATACGACGACGCCCACCCTTGGGAAGCGCTGGAAATCATCTGCACGTTGGCCGGGATGAACCCAGGCAAAGCCTTGCAGGTAGAGCTGCGCCAGGCGGTGTGCAAGAGCTACGACTACATGTACCTGTTTTTGGAAAGTTGCATGCGGTTGGAGAACGAAAAAGCAAAGGCGCCAGCAGCCGTTCGCGAACGTCAGGTTCGCGTCGCCAGCGAGGCGTGATGTAAGCGTGATGGCGGGGTTTTACCCCGCCATTGCCAAGCGGTTGCGACCTTCGCGCTTGGCCACGTACAGGGCGTTGTCGGCCCGCCGCAACAGGCTTTCGGCCGACTCGGCAGCCAACAGGGTCGAGCAGCCAAGGCTCACCGTCAGTTCAATCCGCTTACCGTCCGCCCAATAGTCCTGAGCCTCTGCCGCCCGACGCAGGCGTTCGCCGACCATACCCGCCGCGTCCCGGCCGGTGTTCGACAGCAGGATCAAAAACTCTTCCCCGCCAAACCGAAACACCATGTCCACATTGCGCAACTGGCTCTTGATCGAGTCGGCGACTGCGCGCAATACGATGTCGCCCGCCGCATGGCCGTGGGTGTCGTTGATTTTCTTGAAGTGGTCAATGTCCAGCATCAACAAGGACAACGGGCTCAGGTGCCGCCGGGCCATGTCGATTTCCCGCTGCAGCGTCTGGTCCATCGCAATGCGGTTGCCGGTTTCGGTCAGCGGGTCACGCAGGGCGCTGCGGGTGGCCGCGCGGTAGAGCAGGGCGTTACGCATCGGGTACAGCAAGGTCGACAGCAAGGACTCAAGCTGCGCCAACTCATCGTCCAGCAAGCGCTGGTTACGCCGGAATATCAACTCGCCCAGATGCTCGCCTTCATGGCTCAAGGTGTAGCTCACCGAGTGGTGCCCACGATGGCCGAACTCCAGGCGCAAATCGCTGGCCTCATGGCGATATTGCAGCGCGTCCAACGGCACCAGGCGCTGAACTTCGCGAAAGAACAGCGCGAGGATGCGTTCCGGCTCAAGGCTGGTTTGCAATTGCTGGTTCAGTTGCTGACGAAGTTGCGCAAGTGTGGCGGGGCGACGTGGAAGCAGGGAAGGCTGACCAAACCCCAGGCGTTGCAATTTGGCACTGTCGAAGTCAATTGCGTTGGTCTGGGTCGGTGATTTCATAAGCTGACGGCCTCTAAGCACTTAACTGTCTTACAGGCTGCACGAGAGCGGCAAATGCCAAGCGTCTTACTGTTCCTTCAGTTCCGTAAAACATTGGAGACAGTTTAAACCGCTTTGCCATGGGTTATAACCCCTGGGCCCTGCCACACGTCTTGTCATCGCTTAACCTGCTTGAAAGGGTTTAGAGCGAGATTCATGCCACTTTGTTTAACTTTTAAAAATGCCTTATAAATCAACGACTGTTTTAATAAGACCCAAACAGTCGCTGTGCAGTGACGTCAGTTATTTGGCTGTTTGAACCAAGGTGCTGTGGTCGATCTGGTCAATCGAGGTGACGCCGGTCAAGGTCATGGCCACGCGCATCTCCTTGGCGAAGATATCCAGCAGGTTTTCCACTCCGGACTGGCCGGCGGCAGCCAGCGCGTAGACAGTCGAGCGCCCCAGCAAGCAGCCCTTGGCGCCCAGGGCGAGCATGCGCACCACGTCGAGCCCGGAGCGAATGCCGGAGTCCACCAGCACTGTGAGGTCATCGCCCACGGCTTCGGCAATCGGCGGCAAGGCTTTGGCGGTCGACAACACGCCGTCGAGCTGGCGCCCGCCGTGGTTGGAGACCACGATGCCGTCGGCGCCGAAACTCACCGCGTCCTTGGCGTCCTGGGGGTCGAGGATGCCCTTGATGATCATCGGGCCTTTCCAGAACTCACGGATCCACTCCAGGTCTTTCCAACTGATCGATGGGTCAAAATTATTCGCCAGCCAGCCGATGTAGTCTTCCAGGTGGGTGGGCTTGCCGAGGTACCTGGAGATATTGCCCAGGTCGTGTGGGCGGCCCATCAAGCCCACATCAAAGGCCCATTGCGGCTTGCACACGGCCTGCAGCATCCGGCGCTGCGCCGCGTACGGCCCCGACATGCCCGAATGCGCATCACGGTAACGCGCGCCGGGTGTGGGCATATCGACGGTAAACACCAGCGTGGTAACCCCTGCGGCCTGGGCGCGCTCCAGCGCATTGCGCATAAAGCCGCGGTCCTTGAGCACGTAGAGCTGGAACCAGATCGACTGCGGGCTTTGCGACGCCACCTCTTCAATTGGGCACACCGACACCGTCGACAGGCAGAACGGGATGCCCTTGTTGGCCGCCGCCTTGGCCGCTTGCACCTCACCACGTCGCGCGTACATGCCGGTCAGGCCCACGGGGCTGAGAATCACCGGCATGGCCAGCTCCTGGCCGAACAGCGTGGTCTTGAGGCTCAGGTTGTCGACATTGCGCAGGATGCGCTGGCGCAGGCTGATCTCGGCCAGGTCCGAACTGTTGGCGCGCAGGGTGTGCTCGGCGTAGGCGCCGCCGTCGATGTAATCGAACAGAAAGCGCGGCAGCTTGCGTTTGGCGGCTGCACGGTAGTCGGAGGCGGACGAGATGATCATGAACGGGTTCTCCACAGAGCTGGGTCGCACCACCATAAGCAAAAAGCTGGCATGATAAAAACAACTTTTATTACTAATACCCAGTCGTTATAGGAATACCGATGAACCTGAGAACCGTGCGGGCCTTTGTCGAAGTGGTGCGCCAGGGCGGTTTCTCCCAGGCAGCGGAGGTGGTGGCCCTGACCCAATCCACCGTGAGCAAGGCGGTCAAGACCCTCGAAGACGAGCTCGGCACGCCGCTGCTCAACCGCCTGGGCCATCGCAACGAGCTGACGGCCGCCGGCGAAATCGCCTACCGCCGCGCCCTGGTGTTGCTCGCCGAGCACAACGACCTGGTGGCCGAGATCAACGACCTGCGCGGCCTCAAGCGCGGCGTGCTGCGCATCGGCCTGCCGCCGGTGGGCTGCGGCGTGCTGTTTGCCGCGATGTTTGCGGCATACCGCAGCCGCTACCCGGAGATCGAAATCGAACTCACCGAATACGGCAGCAAAAAACTGCGCGAATGCCTGGAAGCCGGGGAGGTCGACCTCGCCGCGCTGCTGTTGCCGGTAGACGAAGCCTTCGACTACCAGCCGGTGCGCAATGAACCGCTGATGGCAGTACTGCCCATCAGCCACCCACTGGCCAAGCGCAAACGCATCGACTTCACCGACCTGGCCGATTCACCGTTCATTTTGTTCGAAGCCGGCTTCGCCCTGAACGCCAAGATACTCGCCGCCTGTGAACGCAAAGGCGTCACGCCACGAGTGACCGCGCGCAGCGGGCAGATCGATTTTATCGTTGACCTGGTCTCAGCCGGGCTGGGCGTCGCCTTCCTGCCGCGCATGCTCGCACTCAAACATCAACACGCAGGCATCGCCTTGATTGCGTTGGACGAACCCCACACCGACTGGCACATCGCCCTGGCATGGCGGGCCAGCGCGCACCTGCCGCCGGCGGCGCGTGCATGGCTGGAACTGGCCAAGGAAATGGCCAACTCGGGCTAACGGGTTGCGACCGCTATTTGCAGGAATTCATCCCAATGCACCTCGGTGCTTGACTTCTTCTTTTTAATCAGTAACATACGGCGCATTCCGCGATAGCTCAGTTGGTAGAGCAAATGACTGTTAATCATTGGGTCCCTGGTTCGAGTCCAGGTCGTGGAGCCAGATAGAGAAAAAGCCTGCAGAGATGCGGGCTTTTTTTTGCCCTGGATTTGTCTCCTTGGCGCCTAAGCGCGCAGCGTGGTCTAAATGAAGCCGACTCTGATCTTTCGATTCAGAGGCAAGCTCCATGAAATTCACAATTAACCAAGTGCAACAGGATTTCAGGCGCCTTGGTATAGAGGTACATCGCTCTCAGTTGCGGTATTTTGAAATCAGATCAGCAATATTTTCTGTAGTACTTTCACAAAAGGTGATTTTTGTTTTTCCATCACGGTGAACTATATTAGCAAGCGCAGAAGCGTCAGCGGTTTTTGTGAGCCCTTTTGCAATGGCGCCACTATTCAAGCTGATAACTAACCTTATTCTTCTTAGTTCAAGCGGTTCGGCAAAACTTTCTGCGAGCACATCGTGGGGAACGATTCCGGAAAAACGAGGGTCAATCATACCTTGACGGTCATAGTTCGCGAACATGCGTTCGATTAATACGCCGTCGACCTGACTAACAGAAATTTCAAGTGCTCCTTTGAATATGCTTTCAAAGGGGATTTCTATTTTTTCGCTGCAAAATGTCAGAACAGATAAAATTGCTTGCTGGCCTTTGAAGATTGAAGTTTTGGGGTGGCGCGGCTGAATAGGTTCATACAGGTGCAAGCGCGTTATATAGAGTCTGTCATTCTCCATGTATAAATTTAAATCTAATCTGGACGGCATCGCTCGAATGCCATCTTCTTTGACTTTATACCACTCATAAAACCCACCAAACCGGTCATAGATCGGGGTGTTGGGGTTTGTACCATGGTTTTCGCCCGACGCAAAATAAAGCATGGTTGAACAGAGCGATTCCGCTAGTTCCTCCGTTGGCGATATTTTGTCCCAAGTCCATTGCGTCATGTTTGAATGCCGTTCATCCTCTGCAGCTAGCATGCCTGATAGTTTTTTAGTTCCAGAGCCAGCGAAATAGCACGTTCCAAAGTTAGAAGTTTCAAGCATTTTTTCTGAGTTGTGGACAAAGGGTCTGCGTATTCCACTTTCGTCCGTCAAAATGCCGAGCATGTGGAATTTTCCTGCTGTCGCACCCATGTCGGATAACACGCGTTCGATAAGCCCGGCCTCTACGCGGGCGTTTGGATTATAACCATGGGTGCTGTTTATTGCGTCGGAGAGGTGTTTCCAGAACTCAAAGGCAGCGGTGCAGTCTCCTGCAAAAGCAAGTAGACCGCCGTTGTTAGGCAGCATGATTGTTTTTCTACCCATTCGCACAATGTGCCATGGACCTTTCGGTCCCTCCCAGTCAGTTCGTATTAGACCCAGTGAAGGTAACCAGACTTTTTTTTCTTTCCTAGGGTCTTCACCGTCCGCACTTATCAAGCAGTCGGCTATTAAGTGAGGGTCAGTTTCGAGGTTGATAATAGCAATAACAGTCATTCTGGTTCCTTGTTGAAAAGAGGCGATATCTATGGCTTTGCGCGAAATGGTTTTTCAGAGTGTTCGCTGATCATCGCTAACTGTAATTAATGCGCCGATAAATTGGACGAGGTTTTGTCACCTAGGGCTGAGCGTATCTGTGCGCGTTTGCTGCGTCGAGGCTCACAAATGGTTACGCATTTTTGGCTATTCAGATTTCCTGAAAGTGGGCGATAAGTGATGCTCAGTGTTCACGCTCCAGCCCTCTATACAATCCACCCTTTCAACCCATAAGATGAGAAGCATTATCATTAATGCGGATCTGAAATGCAGCACGACAGCACTACCTCGCCCGTCGCCCAGCTGTACGCCAATCACCACAGCTGGCTCCGAGGCTGGTTGCATCGGCGGCTGGGGCATACGGCCGATGCCGAAGACCTCGCACATGACACCTTTATCCGCGTGCTGCGCTCCCAGGATGACGTGCGTGAATTACGCCAGCCCATGGCGTTTCTGGCCACCATCGCCAATGGCTTGCTGATCAACCGTTGGCGTCGCCAAGCCATCGAGCGGGCTTATCTGGAAGCACTGGCGGCGCGGCCGGTGGCCGTGGAGCCTTCGCCGGAAGAGCGGCACCTGATGATCGAAACCCTGTTGCAGCTGGATTCGCTGCTGGTCGGTTTGTCGGCGCGGGTGCGGCAGATTTTCTTCTTGTCGCAGCTCGATGGCCTGACCTATCCGCAAATCGCCAAACAGTTAAGCCTGACGGTGGCCCAGGTGCAGCGCGCCATGGGTAAGGCGTTCAGTGTCTGCTATGCGAGCCGGTTTGAATGAGCAGTGTGGCGGTTGACCCGCAGGTGCGCGACAGTGCCATCGATTGGCTGGTGCGCTTACAGTCCGGCTTGATGAATGCCGGCGACCATCAGGCTTTGCAGCAATGGCGCCAGGCCAACCCCGCGCATGAGTACGCCTGGCAACGGGTCAGCAGCTTGCCGCTGTTGTTGCAACCAGGCGCCAATGTGTTGGCCGACGTCACCGCACGCCGGGCATTGCAGGCGGCCGGGACCGATCCTCAACGCCGTCGTCAGGTGCTCAAGTGCCTGTTGGCGCTGGGGCTGCTCGGCGGCGTTGCCTGGCAAGGTGCGGACTCCACGCGGGTACGCGCAGCGCTGGCGAGTTACCGCACCCGCACTGGCGAACGCCGACACTGGACCCTGGCGGACGGCAGTTCGCTGTGGCTCAACACCGCGAGTGCGGTCAACCTGGACGTGAGCGCAGGCCAACGCAGTGTGCAGTTGGTCGAGGGCGAGCTGGCACTCGATACGCCAGCGGGGTCTGCCTCGTTGCAACTGCAAACCCCGAACGCGCTGCTTTATAGCCAGGGCGCCAACCTGTTGGTGCGCCATGATCGTCAGGGCACCTTGGTGACTGTCTTGCGCGGGCGGGTGCAGGTGAGTGCGCGGCATCAACCGACGCCCGTGCCGTTGCAGGCTGGCTGGCAGATAAACGTTGAAGACTACGCGATAGGGCGCTCAAGCCCGGTTGACTTGTTGCTGGCCCAGGCCTGGATGCACGGCATCCTGCCCGCTGAACGCATGCGCCTGGATCAGTTGCTGGCCGAACTCTCGCGCTATCGCCCAGGCTTGCTGCGTTGCAGTGAGGCGGTGGCGGCGCTGCGCATCACCGGCAGTTTCCAGTTGGACGACACCGATGCCGCCCTGGCCCTGGTGGCCAAAACCTTGCCGGTGCGCATCGAGCGAAGAAGCCGTTATTGGGTGACGGTGGTGCCCGCGTAAAGTTTTTTTTCGCCGACGCGATAGTTTTTTCGATCTGGCTTGGCCTTTAGGTATTACCCACCGGCACAGGTGGTTTTCGATCCCTAGGAGCCTTGCATGATTTCTCCCGTTAGTGTCTTGCGTCGTCATACGTTCAGCTTGTTGTTTCTCGGCCTGCAACCGTTGTGCGGTGAGCTGGTGTTGGCCGCCGGTGAACGCCCGTTCAGCATCAGCGCCGGGCCGCTGGACCAGGTGCTGTCGCGCTTTGGTGCCGAAGCCGGGATCAGCATGGCGGGCAGTTCGCTGCTTACGGCAGGCAGGAAAAGCCAGGGCCTGCAGGGCGAATTCAACACGGAGAACGGCCTGGCCCAGGTGCTCTCGGGCACCGGCCTGGACTATCAGCGCCAGGCCGATGGCGGCTATGTGTTGCGCCTGCGCCAGGAGGCCGTGCAACTGCCGACGCAAAAAGTGACGGGCGAAAATCTTGACGAAGAGGAGGTCTACCGCGCGCCGCGTTCGTCGGTGTATATCTCTGGCGAAGACATGCAACGTTTTGGCGCGGTGTCGGTGGGTGATGTGCTCAAGGGCCAGCCCGGCGTGCAGGTTGGCGACAGCCGCAATGGCGGCGGGCTGGATGTGAACATTCGTGGCATCCAGGGCCAGAGCCGCGTGGCGGTCACGGTGGACGGCTCGCAGCAGGCGCTGGATGTGTATCGCGGCTATGCCGGTACTCAGCAGCGCAGTTACATCGACCCGGATTTGATCAGCGACATCACCATCGACAAAGGCCCCAGCCTGACCTCCAGCGCCATTGGCGGCACGGTAAAAATGCGCACCCTGGGCGTTGGCGACATCCTCAAGGACGGCCAGAACATCGGCCTGCGCCTCAAGGGCGATTTTTGGAACAACGGCGTCGCCCCGGCTTCCCGCGACCCGCACTCCAAAACCCAGGACCTGTATGCCGAGCCGCACCAGAGCCGCGGCGGGCTGATCGGCTCGCAGGCCGAAGCCGGCAGTGCCGCGTTTGCCTACACCCATGAATTTTTCGACGTGGTGGCGGCCTACGCCAAGCGCAACCAGGGCAATTATTTTGCCGGTAAAAAGGGCCAGGACCGCTACCGCACCTACGACCGTTGGGGCGATGAAGAAACCAGCGTCGCCACCACCTACAACGCCGGCGAAGAAGTGCTCAACTCTTCGGCGAAGACTGAGTCGTTCCTGCTCAAGACCACCCTGCGCCCGGCGGACGGGCATACCTTCGACCTCGGCTATCGCCGTTATGACGGGCGCATTGGCGAGATCATGCCGTCGGATATCTTCCGTTTCGGCACCGGCGGCATCTATCAGTACCCGCTGGGCCATACCAGGATCGACACCTACACCGCTCGCTACAACTACCTGCCCTCGGGCAACCCGCTGGTGGACCTGACCGCCGACCTGTGGATGACCGACGCCCAAACCAGCCAGCTCACCTCGGTGGCCGCACCTGCGTCCCAGGCTTATCGCTCCGACCGCGCCTGGAGCCGCCAGGCCAACCAGCGCATCGGCGGCGGGCTGGCCAATACCTCACGCTGGGCGACCGACTACGGCGATCTGAAGCTCGACCTCGGCAGCTCGTTCCAGCTCGAAGAACTGCGCCCGCAAAAAGGCGTGGTCACCACCCAGCACGATATCAACGCCAACCGCATGCTGCGCGAAGGCTCGCGGCAGGAGTACAGCTTCAATGGCAAACTCGAATACAAACCGGTGGACCGCCTGACCTTATGGGGTGGCGGCCGTTATTCCCACTATCGCAGCAAAGACCACATTGCCAGGTCCACCGCACGGCGCGAGGAGCGTGACCTGCGCTACCTGCGCGTCTACAACGGTAACAACTCCGGCAACATGATGTGGTTCCCGGACCAGAACGGCGAATACACCAACGCCACCGATCCGCGCCTGAACAACGGCATCGTGTTCCAGAACACCAACTTCCCTTTCGAGGGCGTGCGCTACAACGACTTTGGCGTGATCGATTCGACGGTTTACCCGTCCCAGGTCGGTGACGTGGTGAGCGGCTATGACTATTCCGGCAAGGCCAGCAACAGCGGCGGGGCATTTTCGCCGGCGCTGGGTATCAATATCGAAGTGCTGCCGGACACCTTCGTGTATGCCTCCTACACCCAGGGGTTTCGCATGCCCTCGTTGTTTGAAACCAGCCAGGGCGTGCTGCAAACCCTGCCCGGCAATGGCTTGAAACCCGAGCGCTCAAGCAACTGGGAGGTCGGCGCCAGCACGTTGCGCAAAGGGCTGTTGGTCGAGGATGACGCGGCGGCGATCAAGCTCGCTTACTTCAACAACACCATCAAGAACTACATCACCCGCTACTACGACCCAAGCCCAGGCTCGTGGGGCCAGATGCGTTTCAGCAACACCGACAGCTACAAGACCAGCGGCCTGGAACTGCAAGCCCGCTACGATGCCGGGCGCGTGTTCGCCGACCTGTCGTCCACGTACTACCTGAAAACCGAAACCTGCGATGCGGCCTTCGCCGCCACACTGCGCACTACCAGCAACAGCTACCAGAAAACCGCCGACACCCCGAACTGCACACCGGGCAGCTTCATGGGTTCCTACACCAACACCCAGAACCCGCCCCGGCTTGCGGGCAACCTGACCACCGGCCTGCGCTTCTTTGACCAAAGCCTCACGCTCGGCACACGTATTACCTACACCAGCGGCCCCACCGTCACCGCCGACAAACCTTGGCAGACCGGCGCCACCACGCCGCAACTGAACTACCGCGAAGTGGCACTGGTGGATCTGTTCCTCAACTATAAGTTGCAGGAGGACGCGAGCCTGAATGTTTCGCTGCAGAACGTCACCGACCGCTACTACCTCGACCCGCTGGCGCAAAGCTTCATGCCCGCGCCAGGGCGTACAGTGCGGGTGGGCGTGCAGGCGAAGTTTTAGGTGCGATGCAACGCCCATCAGTCAAGGACGAACACCTTCACTGTGGCGAGCAGGACAATCCTGATCGCCACAGGATGAACGAAGGGTGCTTACACACGTGTGGGAAGGTCCTTGGCATCCACCTGTAAAGCCGGTTTGGCCTCACGCTGCTCCCACTTGGCAATCACCAACGGCGCCAACGCATTGCCCAACACATTCAGCGCGGTGGTCGGCATCTCCATCAAGCGATAAACCCCCGCGATAATCGCCACGCCTTCCAACGGCAGCCCCGCGCTGCCCAAGGTGGCGGAGAGAATCACAAACATAAACCCCGGCACACCCGCAGCCCCTTTGGAGGTCACCACCATGGTCACCACCAGCAAGGCCTGGTCGGACAGGCTCAGGTCGATGCCATACAACTGCGCCACAAACAATGTGCCGATGCCGAGGAACAGCGAGGCGCCGTCGAGGTTGAACGAGTAACCCACCGGCACCACAAAGCTCACCAGCGACGGCGGCACGCCATAGGTTTCGAGCTTCTTCATCAACTGCGGCATCACCGCCGCCGAGCTGGCGGTGGAGAACGCCAGCACCAGTTCATCCTTGATATGCCGCATCAAGGCAAACAGGTTGATCCCGCACAACCGCGCGATCAGGTTGAGCACCACCAGCACGAAAAACACGATGGACACATAGCTGACCATGATCAGCTTCGCCAACGGCAGCAGCGCGCCGAAACCGAAGTTGGCCACGGTGACGGCGATCATGCCGAACACGCCGATGGGCGCGTAGGCCATGATCATCGAGGTCAGTTTGAACATGCCATCCGAAACCCCGCGCATCAGCGCAATCACCGGGTCTTTGCGTTCGGCGGGCAAGCGCGACACCGCAAGGCCGAACATCACGGCAAAAAACAGCACCGACAACAGGCTGCCCTGGGCCATGGCGTTGATCACGTTGTCGGGGATGATGCCGACAATGATCTGCCCCAGGCTGTGGCCGCCGCCACCGCTGGTAGGCAGGGTGATGGTTGCTGCATGCAGGCTGGCCAATTCAGTGCCGGCGCCGGGTTTGAGCAGGTTGCCCAACACCAGCCCGACGATGATCGCCAGGGTGGTGATGCAGAAAAAATAGCTCAGGGCTTTGACCCCGATACGGCCCAGGGCCTTGCCGTCGCCGTGCCCGGCAATGCCCACCACCATGCAAGAGAACACGATAGGCACGACGATCATCTTCATCAGCTTGATAAAAATGTCACCTGCCGGTTGCAGAATATTGTCCACCAGCCACGGCCGGGATTCGGGAAAGCGGTGCAACAGGGCACCAATGGCGATACCGGCGAGCAAGCCGATCATGATTTGCCAGACCAGCGCGATGCGGGGCGTGTGCATGGGAATGCCTCATTTGCGATCAATGATTTTTAAGTTGTTGTTCTAGGCAGTCAAAACAGCGGCCATCCATTGGCCGCCGGGTGCAGCGTTGGGTTCAGCGCAGGTCGTGGCACGCGTCCTGGAGGCGACGGCAACCTTCTTCGATAACGTCTGGCGCGCTTGCGAAGGACAGGCGTACATACGGCGACATGCCGTACGCCGCGCCGCTGACCGTGGCCAGGCCGTAATCGCGCAGCAAGTACTCCACCAATTGAGTGTCGCTCTCCAGGGTTTCCCCGTGTGGCGTGAGCTTGCCCATCAGCCCGCTGACATTGGCGAACACATAGAACGCGCCGTCCGGCGGGGTTACGCTTACGCCTGGAATGCCCGCCAAGCGGTCCAACATCAGTGCGCGGCGGCGCACGTATTCCTCGCGCATGGCAGTGATGGGTGCCTGCTCACCGGCAAAGGCCGCCACCGCAGCGGCCTGGCTCAAGGAGCTGGGGCAGGTGGTGGTTTGCGACAGCAACTTGCCGATGGCCGCGATCAACCACGCCGGCCCTGCGCCAAACCCCAAGCGCCAGCCGGTCATCGCGTAGCCTTTGGACGCGCCGTTGATGATCAGGGTGCGCGGCTTCAGGTCCGGCGCCAGGCGCGTCAGCGGCACGTGGCGGGCATCGCCATACACAAAGTGCTCGTAGATCTCATCGGCCATCACCAGCACATGCGGATGCGCGCGCAACACCTCGGCCAACGCCAGCAGTTCGGCTTCGCTGTACACCGCGCCGCTGGGGTTGTTGGGGCTGTTGAGAATCACCCATTTGGTGCGCGGGGTGATCGCCAGTTCCAGCGCCTCGGGCGACAATTTGAAACCCTGGTTTTCATCGCCGGGAATGATCACCGGTGTGGCGTCATTGAGCCGTGCCATGTCCGGGTAGGACACCCAATACGGCGTGTGCACGATGACCTCATCGCCACGGTTCAGCGTGGCGGCCAGCGCGTGATAAATGATGTGCTTGCCACCGCAGCCGGCGACCACTTCGTCCAGGCCATAGGCCAGGTCGTTGTCGCGTGCAAGTTTCAGGCAAATGGCCTGGCGCAGCGCAAGGGTGCCGGTGGTGGCGGTGTAATGGGTGTCGCCGCTCTCCATCGCCAGGCGGGCGGCGTGGAGAATATGCGCCGGGGTGTCGAAGTCCGGCTCGCCCACGGTGAAGTTGACGATATCGCGGCCCTGGGCACGCAGTTCGGTCACCAATGCATTGGCGGCCACACTCGGCGACGGCGCAATGCCGAGCACGCGCTCGGAAAGAAAGGCTGTGCTCATGTTCAATCCGCCAGGCCGGCGTTCGCCAGCACTTTGTCGATCCAGCTCTGGCGCACCGCACCCGTGGCGATTTCGGCCTTGACCGCTTCTTCATGCTCGGCATGTTGCCCGGCGCGGCGCAGCACTTCGGCTGCGTCAGCCTGGGAAAACGCCACCAGCCCGTCTTCATCACCCACCAGCAAGTCGCCGGGGTTGATCAGCATGCCGCCGATGGACACCGGCACATTCACCTCGCCAGGCCCGGTTTTGTACGGCCCAGTGTGCACCACGGCGCGGGCGTAGCAGGGGGTGTCGTCGAAGCTGGCGACATCGCGAATCGCGCCGTCGATCACAAACCCGACGCAGCCGCGTTGCTGGGCGTAGAGTTTGACCAGCTCACCGATCACCGCGTTATTGGTATCGCCCTGGCCGTCAACCACCAGCACGTGGCCGGGCTGCATCATGCTCATGGCCTTGTAGATCAGCAGGTTGTCGCCGGGCCGGGTCTTGACCGTGATCGCCGTGCCCACCAGCTTGCCGCTGCGGTTATAACGCGTCAGCCCACGGGCGCCGATGTGGCGGCCGAGGTTGTCGCTGATATGCGGCGTGACCACGTTGGCAAAGGCTTCGACCAACTCGGCCGAGGCCATCGGGGCGTTGGGAAGGATGCGTGAACCGGGCAAGGACATGGCAAATCTCCAGAGTCGTCAGATAGCGAAGGGCTATGGCCGGATCTTAGGAGTGATAAACGGACAGTTTTAGCGATATTTTATAATGTGATAGCATCGATTTTTCTCATGAGTTAGCCGCCATGATCACCTTCAAGCAAATCGACGCGCTGTACTGGATCGCTGAACTGGGCAGTTTCGAAGCGGCGGCCAACAAGCTGAATATGTCTCAGTCGGCGATCTCCAAGCGCATCCAGGAGCTGGAAGACACCTTTGATGTGGAGATTTTCGACCGCAGCAAACGCAATGCGCGGCTGACCGAAAAGGGTGGCGAACTGCTCGACTATGCCCGCGACCTGCTCAAAGGCCGCGACCAACTGCTCGAACGTGTCAGCGCCCGTGAAGTGCTGGTGCGCAGGTTTCGCCTCGGCGTCACCGAGTTGACCGCGCTGACTTGGTTACCGGCACTGGTCGAAGCCTTGCGCCAGGCTTACCCCAAGGTACAGATCGAGCCTTCGGTGGAGCTGAGCAGCGAGCTGTTCCGCAAGCTCGAAAGCGACCAACTGGACCTGGTGATCGTGCCCGACGTCTTCAGCGACCCGCGCTTTCACAGCACCGCGCTGCAAAGCGTGGAAAACGCCTGGATCTGCGCGCCCAGCCTGATCCCCGATGCCGACCCGGTGAGCCTTGAGACCCTGGCCAACTACACCGTGCTCACCCAGGGCGCGCAGTCGGGCACCGGGTTGATCTACGAGCGTTGGCTGGCCGCGCACAACGTGCAAATGCCGCGCACGCTGTCGAGCCACAACCTGTTGGTGCAAGTAGGGTTGGCGTTGTCCGGGATTGGCGTGAGTTACCTGCCCAGGGCGTGCTTGTCACACTTGATCGAACAAGGCGCGCTGCGGGCGCTGGTCACCGAGCCCGAATTGCCGCGCATCCAGTACGTAGCGTTGCACCGGGTGGACCGGCAGTTTGGCTTAAACCAGGACGTGGCGCAGATGGCGCAACACTGCTGCGATTTTTCGCGGTTACTGCTCTAGCGTATCCATTGTGGCGAGGGAGCTTGCTCCCGCTGGGCCGCGAAGCGGCCCCATTCTTAAAGGGTGGGACTGCTGCGCAGTCCAGCGGGAGCAAGCTCCCTCGCCACAGAAGGCTATTGCTCTAGCGCCGAACTTGATGATCGTTCCCACGCGGAGCGTGGGAACGATCAATGCCTGGGAGCGGGTCAGCGAGCGCGCCCGCCGCATAGGCTTTTTGGCACACTCGCCGGTTTGAACATAGCCCAATTGTGTATTGCTTGATCGTAGAAGGTTGCCGTAAGTTCGCCTGCCGTCATCAGGAGCAACATTGGCATGAGCCGCTTACCTTCTCACTATAAATCCCGGCAACGCAGTCATTGGGAGCTGCTGCAAATCAAGGTGGGTGTGGCCGCGAGCCTTGTTTCAGTCGTGGCCCTGTTGTGTGTGGCGGGTTGGACGGTCTGGGTGACTTACTACGTAAAGCAAGACTCGCAAATGAGTGCACTGCTGCTTAAAGAGATGCAGATCAAAACTGAGTTGAGTGCCCATGTGGGCGCGACATTGAAGACTCAACTGATGCCTGCCGAGGGCGGCGCCAGTCTGCTGGAAGTGGGTGTCACACTGTCCAACAGCGGTAATGATATTGCACGGCTGAATCTGGACCGGCGTGTTTTGTCGATCGTAAAGGTTCAGCGCTTTGACGCGGGCCTGCCGGTGTATGGGCCTGCCTGGGATGTGGCAGAGGCGCGGTATGACGGTATGAGCTCGACCTTGCTGGTATTTCCCTTTCTGGATATCGGGCCTTCCGAAACCTATGAGCTCAAGTACATCGTCAAGCTTGATGAGCCAGGCGTGTACCTGGTCCGCTTTCTTTCGCGGATGAAAGGCGATCATATAGAGCGGCACAAACTTAAAATGAATACACCCTCCATCATTGAATATTCAACCGGGGCAGATGCATTTGTCACCGTGCCCTGAGAGCGAGTGATCTTTGGCGTTTCTCGCCCGGCACGCTGTATTAAAGGGCAAGAGGCTGGTAAGTATGACGTCGGATAGTGAGCTGAGCCGATGTAATCAATCATGAAACGCCATTTCGAAGATTTGCAGCTGGGCAGCATCGAGCTGTTCTGCCTCGCCGCCGAAGCCGGCAGCTTTACCGCTGCCGCGCAGGCCGCAGGCGTTACCCCGGCCGCCGTCAGCCGCAGTATTTCGCGCCTGGAAGAACGTCTGGGTTCGCGCTTGTTTGTGCGCACCACCCGCAGCATTCGCCTCACCGACAGCGGCCGCACATTTTTCGAGCAATGCCGCCAGGCGCTGACGCAACTGGTGGAGGCCCAGCAAGAAGTGATGGGCGCGCAGGCGGTGTCGTCCGGGCGCTTGCGCATTAGCGTGCCAACCACTTATGCGCATCACCGCTTGCTGCCGCTGCTGCCCAGGTTTCGTGCGCAGTACCCGCAAGTGACCGTGGACATCCACATCAGCAACCGCAATATCGACTTCGTTGCCGAAGGCTATGACTTGGCCATTCGCGTGCGCGCCCAGCCGGATTCGTCGCTGATCGCGCGGCTGCTGGAAGATGCCGAGTTGGTGGTTGTCGCCGCACCGGCCTATTTGCAGCGCGCCGGTACGCCGCAGATGCTGGAGGATCTGCCCGCGCATGAGTGCATTCAGTTTGAGTTGCCCAGCAATGGCCGGCGCATTTCGTGGTTGTTCCAGGTGCAGGGCCAGGCGCATGAGTTCGCCGGGGAGGCGGGTTACAGCATTGCCCATGACGTGCTGGGCGGCGTAACCCTGGCCAAACACGGCGCGGGGTTGTTTCAAACCTACAAGTTTATCGTTGAGCGTGAGTTGGCCGACGGCAGCCTGGTTGAAGTGTTGAAGCCGTTTGGCGGGCGCTCGCGGCCCTTCACCCTGCTGTATCCCCATGGGCGCTATGTGCCGCATCGGGTGCGGGCGTTTGTGGACTTTTTGCTGGCGTGTCGGGACGAATGGGCGACGCGGTAGCGGCGGTAATGTCCCATGTCAGCAGGAGTTGGCTGATCGCCGCGTCGATAGCCGCATGCGGCACGTTATCGCGCGCCAGGATCGAAACGCCCTGCAAGAAACTGTCAAACACCGTCGCCATCGACGCCGCGTGCGTGCTGTCCGGCAATTGCCCAAGACCTATCCCGCGCTCGACGCAGGCCACAATGCCCGCACGGGTGCGCACGCGCGATTGCGTGAGGGCATCCGCGACCCGCGCATTCTCCGGGCTGGGTGCGCTCATCACGCCCAGCGCCACCATGCAGCCCTTGGGGTGCCCGTCTTCACACTGCATGCGTGCTGACTGGCGCAGCGCGGTTTCGATAGCCTTGCGTGGTGGCAAAGCTTCATCCCACAGGCACTCGGTGACCTGGGCGTAGGTGGCCAGATAACGCTGCACACACTCATCGAACAGCGCTTCTTTAGAGCCGAATGCGGCGTAAAAACTCGGCGCGGAGATCCCGCCACCCAACCCGGCCTTGAGCTGGGCGAGGGAGGTGGCGTCGTAACCGTGCTGCCAGAACAGGTGCATGGCCTGTTCTACGGCCTGGTCTCGGTCGAAATTACGCGGGCGGCCCATTTGTGCCATGTGGGGAATCCTCTGGGTAAGCGAGATAAATACTAGTCGATACATAAGTCATTGACAACGAGGTCGGTGCGCACGCAACATTTGTATCGATCAGTATTTAAGTCTTCCCAAGGAGTTTGCCGTGACACCCTCACTCAGCCTATCCGCGTCATCCGAGCGCCTGCCTATCGGCGCCTTGCTTGCACTGGCCATGACCGGCTTCATCTGCATCGTCACCGAAACCTTGCCCGCCGGGCTGCTTGCGTTGATCAGTGAAGGCCTGGCGATTTCGCCGTCGATGGCCGGGCAGATGGTCACGGCCTACGCGCTGGGTTCGGTGCTGGCGGTGATCCCCATGACCATTGCCACCCGTGGCTGGCGGCGGCGCAATGTGTTGCTGCTGACCATCGTCGGCTTTCTGCTGTTTAACTCCATCACCGCGCTGTCGTCCCATTACGGCGTGACGCTGGTGGCGCGGTTCTTTGCCGGCGTGGCGGCAGGGCTGGCCTGGAGCCTGCTGGCCGGTTATGCCCGGCGCATGGTTGCGCCGCATCAACAGGGCCGCGCGCTGGCACTGGCCATGGTCGGTACGCCGATTGCGCTGTCGCTGGGCGTGCCATTGGGCACCTGGCTGGGTGGGCTGGCGGGCTGGCGCACGGCGTTTGGCTTGATGTCGGCGCTGACGCTGCTGTTGATTGTCTGGGTGCTGGTGAAAGTCCCGGACTATCCGCCGCAGCCCGCGCACCAGCGCCTGTCGCTGGGCCAAGTGCTGACCACGCCCGGCGTGCGGCCGGTGCTGGCGGTGGTGATCAGTTGGATGCTGGCGCACAACATTCTGTACACCTACATTGCCCCGTTTGTGGCGCATGCAGGCTTGGGTGAGCGTGTGGATCTAGTCTTGCTGGTGTTCGGCATTGCCGCGCTGCTGGGGATCTGGTTGACGGCCAGGCTGGTCGAGCCGCTGTTGCGCAAGACCGTGCTGGCAAGCCTTATGACGTTTGCAGCGGTAACCCTGGTGTTCGGCTTTTTGGGCAGCGTGCCGCAGGTGATTTACCTCGGCGTGGCCGTGTGGGGTTTGAGCTTTGGTGGTGCCGCGACACTGCTGCAAACCGCGTTGGCCGATGCCGCCGGAGTGGGCGCCGATGTGGCGCTGTCGCTGAACGTGGTGGCGTGGAACAGCGCCATTGCGGCCAGCGGCGTAGTCGGTGGCGTACTGCTGCAGACATGGGGCGCCGCCTCATTTCCATGGGCAATGGCGCTGTTGCTGCTGGTGGCGTTGGTGATTGCCTGCACGGCGCATGCCCATGGCTTCAAACCGGGACGGCGGTCGGCCGATGGGCCTGCGGTGGCAGGGCACTAGGCGTTAAGCGAGCTTCACGTTCATGGTGATGCGGGCGGTGAACACCTTGATGTCGCCCGCATCGAAAATATCTACCGGCACGATCTTGTCGCCGGCGGTTTGCCAGTCAACCGCGCTGCCATCAGCCACGGCGCGGATATTTGATTTCGCCTTGGCCAGGTATTCCACGGTCATGCCTTTGGGAATCCAGCGCGCGCCGGCCGGAATCGATACATCGGTCATGGTGCCGCCCGCCAGTTCGGCCGCGTTGCACAGCGCGATGGCGTGCACGGAGGCCAGGTGGTTGGTGATTTCCTTGCAAAACGGCACGTTGACCACCGCGCGGTTGGGGCTCAGTTCGACGAATTCTGGGGTGATGGTGCTGAAATAGGGCGCCATCTGGCAGACCATTTTGCTGAAAGCGGCGGGGCCGGCGCTGTTGAACATGCTGAGTACTTGGCTCATTGGGTATTCCTTTTTTTGGTTGCGGAATAAAATTCCGTAACAGAACAATATTCTGTAAATTCCATTCGCGTCAACCCACGCTTTCTCTGGCGGTCGATGAACCTATAAACTGTTTTTATTTGGCGCCTCATCCATGCACTCCATCGACCTCATCGAGCGTACCTTCCCCGGCAGGCGCAGCGACCTCAAGCGCAGCATCCTGCGTGAAGCGCTGGCGTGCTTTAACGAGGCGGGGATCGAGGCGACCAATATCGAAACCATTCGCGTACGTTGCGACACCAGCGTGGGCGCCATCTACCATCATTTCGGCAGTAAAGAGGGGCTGGTGGCCGCATTGTTTTTTGCCGCCCTTGAAGACCAGGCCACCTCGCGCGAGCGTTATTTGCAGGACGCGCAAACTGCGCAGGCTGGCGTTGTGGCGCTGGTGTACAGCTACGTTGAGTGGGTGCATGCACAGCCGGAGTGGGCGCGGTTCGTGTTCCAAAGCCGCTTTGCGGTGTCCAACGGCCCGTTCAAGGACGAGCTGGTTGCGCGCAATAAACGGCGTAACCATCAGTTAAAAGACTGGATGAATGCAGAAGGGCGCAAAGAGCATTTCAGTCAGTTGCCCGCCGAGCTCATTCCTTCGCTGATCATCGGCGCGGCCGAAAGCTATTCGCGGGCCTGGCTGTCAGCCAAGGTCAAAAAAAGCCCCTGGGAGTATCGCGAGTTGCTGGCTCAGGCAGCCTGGAATTCGATCAGTCAGGCGTCGCACTAAAGTTTAAAGTGAGGGTCCATTAGGCTCCTCACTTTAAGATATAAAACATGCACTTACGCATTATTGCAGTCGGCCTGTCGGCGCTTGCTCTGCTCTCGCCCGGCGCACAGGCCCGTGGCCTGCTGGACCTGATCAAACCACCCGCCCATGAACACACTTCGCGCGCAAGCTCCATCAGCCAAAGCGCAGCCCTCGGTCTCTATTCCAGTCAAGAACGACGGCTCTCCTTCGACGGCTGCGCGGACCTGTTTCCTGGCGCCACGCCGATCAACACCGCCACCGTACCCGCCTCGATGAAACCCATGGCGCTGTGTTCGGATCACTTTGCGGTGCTCTACTCGCAAACCAGCAAGACGCCTTTGGTGGTGGTCGAGCGTTTGAACGCCGCACAGTTGAAAGACGCCAAGGGTGAAGAGCGCACCAACCAGTTCTATCCCGACCCGCGCATCCCCAAAGGCGCCCGCGCCGAGTTGAGCGACTACCGCAGCCAGCACCCGGCGGTGGACCGCGGCCATCAATCCCCGGCTGCCGATGCGCCGAGCGCAAATGCCATGGCGCAGTCCTTCGCCTTGTCGAACATGGTGCCGCAAGACCCCACCAACAACCGCAAGATCTGGAGCAAGGTAGAGGCCGACGTGCGCAAGTTCGCCGTGCGTGCCGGCGGCAATGTGTTTGTGTTCACCGGCCCGTTGTTTGATGCCGGCTACAGCACCATCGGCGACAACAAGGTGTGGGTGCCGACGCGCCTGTTCAAGCTGGTGTACGACGCCTCGTCCAAGCGCGCCTGGGCCTATGTGCTGCCCAACGCCGAAACCCGTATCCAGAAGCCTATGGACTACGACACCTTTGTGAAAAGCACCGGGCTCAAGTTGCTGGGCAATTTGCCGGTTACGGGGTCGGTGGGTCGCACGTAATCACTGTTGGCCGATCCAACTGCCGCTTGATCGTGTAGAGCGCCACGCCGACCGCCAGAATCCCCGATACGGCGCCGACCACCAGCGCCCAACGTGGGCCCAGGTGATCGGCCACCCAGCCGACGATGGGCGCGCCAATCGGCGTGCCGCCCAAGGCAACCGCGACGCGCAGGGCGATTACGCGGCCACGCATCGCGGGCTCGGTGGTCAGTTGCATCAGGCTGTTGGTGGTGTTGCTGAACGTCATGGCGCCGACGCCGATGACCACCAGCGCAATCGCGAACATCCAGTAATTGGGTGCCAATGCCGCGAGGATGCAGCCAAACCCGAACACCGCCGCGCCGGTCAGCAGTGACTTGAACTGCGGGCGTTCACTGCCGGCGGCAATCAGCGCGCCGGCGATGGTGCCAATCGCCAGGGTCGAGGTCAGCAGGCCATAGCCGCGTGCATCGGCATGGAACACGCTGACCGCCATGGTCGAGATAAAAATCGGGAAGTTCATGCCGAAAGTGCCGATCAGAAACAGCATCAGCAAAATCGCCTTGAGGTCCGGCCGCGCCCACACATAGCGCATGCCCTCGGTGAGGCTGCCTTTGGTGCGCAATGCTCGCACCTTGCTGTTCTGGCCCGAGACCCGCAGGAAAAACAGCGACGCCAGCACCGCAAAAAAGCTTGAGCCATTGAGCAGGAACGCCCAACCGGTGCCGACCGAAGCGATGGTCACGCCGGCCACCGCCGGGCCGATCATGCGCGCCATATTGAACGAGGTGGAGTTCAGCGCGATGGCATTCGATAAGTCTTTCTCGCCCACCAGTTCGGCCACAAAAATCTGCCGCACCGGCGCATCGAAGGCCGAGGCGCAGCCGGATAAAAACGCGAACACATACACATGCCACAACTGCACAAAGCCGGTGATGGTGAACACGCCCAGCGTCAGCGCCAGCAGGCCCATCACCGCCTGGGTGAAGATCAGCAGCTTGCGTTGGTCATAATGGTCGGCGGCGAAACCGGTCCACGGCAGCAATAGCAACTGCGGGCCGAATTGCAGCGCCATGACGATGCCTACCGCGGCGGCATTGTGCGGCGTGAGTTGGGTGAGCACCAGCCAGTCCTGCGCCGTACGCTGCATCCAGGTGCCGATATTCGATACCAGCGCGCCAGCGGCCCAGATGCGGTAGTTGGGGCTGCGCAGCGAGCGGAATGTGCCGAGAAAACTCATGGGCTTTTCTGTGTCCTCGGTTGCTGATTAATTTCGCAGATCATCCGAGCCAATTCGCGGGCAACACGTGAGCGCCAATCGGATCAATGAAGGGGCAACCGATAATGCCGTATGCAGGTCCTGGATGATCGGGGCGGTGTTTGTGTCCAGCGAGGTGACAGCCATGCGAGGTCCTCAAACAGCTCATTCAAAAATCGGCGAGACGCTCCAGCAGTATCACCGCAGCGGCGAGTTCGTGTTGTTCCTGGGGCGACAATTGCTCTTGCAGCGCGCGCAGCAGCCAGTCGTCTTTGGCGGCGCGGCTTTCGGTCAGGTACTGGCGGAAGGCGGGTGTCAGCTCGATCAGCGTCTGCCGGCCGTCCGTAGGGTCCGGCTGGCCGCTGATGGCCTGCAGGGCTTCCAGCCCGGCCACGGTGATTCGCATCGACTGCGGCTTTACGCTTTCGGCCCGCGCGAGGGCGGACACAGTGGCCGGCCCGTCACGGTCCAGGCGCAGCAGCACGGATTTCTGTGCGGATGTCAGGTCGTTGGCGTGCGTTTGCTCGCGCAAGCGGCGGATCAGCTTGCCCAGGGAGATGCGCAGCTCAGCGGCCAACGTGGCAGTGGATTCAGTCATGCCTTGACGGTAGCAGTCGCGAAGGAAAACTGTACAGTTTTGCTGTATTAAATTTTTTTCATAAAAGGTTGGAGCGTTTGCCACAACGGATTTCAGATCAAGATCAAAAGCGCAGATCAAAAGACCGCTGACTTCGTCATCGAAAAGGATGTAAGGGCCAGAGCAACAGCCAAAGCAACAGCTGAGCCATACTCGGTCAACTGTGGGAGCGGGCTTGCTCGCGAATGCGGTGGGTCAGTCAATTTATCTGTCACTGATACACCGCATTCGCGAGCAAGCCCGCTCCCACATTT